>CAYNVM010000040.1:0-13337 GCA_964400645.1 uncultured Akkermansia sp.
AATTGGGCGATAAGAAGGAAGTGGTGACGACGGATGACCTGCCTTACATCATTGCTGATGTCCTGAAGCAGGACAGAAATGAGGAAATCGTCAAAATCCTCAATTACAGCCTTTCTCTCACTCATGGACTTCGTCCCGTGGCGACCATCAATATCCGCATTAACGGCCACGACTACCAAGCCACGGCCACGGGTGACGGTCAGTACAACGCCTTTGTCCAAGCTCTGAAGAAGATCTATAAGCGCCAACTAAAGCGAGATTTCCCGAAGTTGCAGAACTACACGGTGACCATTCCCCCCGGCGGCCGTACGGATGCCTTTGTGCAGACGATGATTGTCTGGGAATACGAAGGGGAAAAATTCAGAACGAGAGGATTGGATGCTGACCAGACGGAGTCGGCTATCAAGGCGACCATTAAGATGCTCAACAAGATTGAGATCATCGAAGCTCAAAAGGCCTCTGCTTCCATCCCTCCTCAGGAAAGCCACGGCGCTTATTATTGATCGCCGATCAAGAGTCTTTCGGAGGCATGGTCATGCGCCATGCCTCTTTTATTTTTTAGCCGAGGTGAAGTAGTGACGGAGCGTGAATTCGGCAAACTCCTCGACAACTTCGAAGCCCTCAAAGTGGCTTTCAAATTCAGGGAACCAGGTATCCCCTTCGTACTCCTGCTTGATCATGGATACCCACAGATCATCAAGAACGGGGAGGAATTGTCCATACACCTGAGCACCACCAATAATGCACACTTGCTTGTTCAATAGCTCAAGGCTCAGGAGGTCGCCGATCTCTCCAATGCGCTGGACGTTGGGCGCTGACCAGGCGTCATTTCGCGTCAAAACGATGTTCTGACGGTTGGGCAAGGGTCGTCCAATCGACTCATATGTTCTGCGTCCCATGACGACAGGATGTCCCGTTGTGATCCGCTTGAACACCTTGAGATCGTCAGGAAGATGCCATGGCATTCCACCGTCTTTCCCTATCACTCTCGAGGGAGTCATAGCGACGACGGCTGCAAATGTAATACCTTGGAGCTCTTTAGCTGATTGCAGGGTGGCAAGTTCCATAAATGACGTCTTGGGTTATACGGAAATGGGGGCTTTGATCGTTGGATAGGGATCATACCCCACCAACTCGAAGTCGGAATACTGGAAGGCGTCAATCTCTGTCACCGCAGGATTGATCTTCATTTGTGGCAACGCCTTAGGTTCGCGAGTCAGTTGCAAGCGTGCTTGTTCCAGATGGTTCTGGTACAGGTGCAAGTCCCCAAAGGTGTGAACAAACTCGCGAGGTTCGTAACCACAAACCTGGGCGACCATCATCAGCAGCAGTGCATAAGAAGCGATGTTGAAAGGAACGCCCAAGAAGAGGTCGGCACTGCGTTGGTACAGTTGCAACGAGAGCCCGTTCTTCGTTTCCCCTAATTCGGGTCGAGCAGGAATCACGCAAAACTGGAACAGCGTGTGGCAGGGCGGCAAGGCCATGGAATCAACCAATTCCACGTTCCACGCACTGACGATGTGGCGACGTGACCAAGGATTAACCTTCAGTTGCTGGATCAACTTGGCGATCTGGTCGATGTGATCGCCTGATGTCGTCGGCCAACTTCTCCACTGAGCGCCATAAACGGGTCCCAATTCTCCGTTTTCGTCGGCCCATTCATCCCAAATGGTCACGCCATGATCCTGAAGGAATTTGACATTCGTATCCCCCTGCAAAAACCAGAGCAATTCGTAAATGATAGAACGAAGATGAAGCTTCTTGGTGGTCAGACAAGGGAATCCGTCTCGCAAATCGTAGCGGACTTGGCGTCCAAAAACGCCTCGGGTCCCTGTCCCTGTTCTATCATCCCTATCGACCCCATTAGTGAGGACGTCTTCTAGCAGTTGCAAATATTGCTTCATGGGTGATTTGTATACTTCCGTTCTCTTTGGGGTCGTGCTAATCTGATCTAAGCTACATGCTGAGATAGACGACAAGACTAGTTTGCATGATTTTCTCTGTTCTTCAATCCCCCATATCATTTCTTATACTAATCCTGCACCTCTGCGGTCTCTTGTTGGCCTTCCCCGCTCTTCTCTATACAAGGACTCCGCAGGGGTCTATTGCTTGGGTCATCTCTCTCGTTTTCTTCCCCTACCTGGCCATTCCTCTGTATCTCGTTTTGGGTCCTCGCCGCTTTGATGGCTACATCCGTATGCGCCGTGCCTACCTCACGGAAAACGAGCACCTGCGCGGTGAAACCTGGGAAATTATCCACTCGCTTCACGAACCTCATGATCCTGACCAAGGGGAACGTACGGAGCTTTTTGATTCTCTCTACAAAATCGGGAATCTCCCTGTCTGCCATGGCAACTCCTGTAAATTGCTCATTGATGGCGACGCCGCTTATGCGGAAATGAGTAAGGCCATCATCGGTGCTAAGGACTACATCTTCGTCGAATTCTACATCCTGAAAAACGACAAGGTGGGTTCGTTCCTGCACAGTCAGCTGATCCAAAAAGCAAAAGAAGGGGTCCGCGTCTATGTGGTCTATGATGAAATCGGATCGCACAAATTGCCGTGGCGTTATGTCTCGACCTTGCGTCAGGCAGGTGTTCATATCCAGCCTTTCAATGGGAAGCGTTTCTTCCTCCGCAACATTGTCAGTGTTAACTTCCGCAATCACCGCAAAATTGTCATTGTCGATGGAAAGATTTGCTTCATCGGTGGCATGAATATCGGCCAGGATTACATTGGCGAAGGCGAAATGGGCTATTGGCGCGACACCTTCATGCGCCTGTCGGGTCCTGCTGTCCTCCAAACCCAAGCCATCTTTATTGAGGACTGGCGCTGGGCCACCGATGGCGATGTCCCCGAGGCTTTTTGGGATCATGCAGAAGTGAGCCCTGAAAACACGGATGTCATGATGCTTTCGTCAGGGCCAGCGGATCAATTCACCACATGGCGCGATGCGGTCATTTGTCTCTCGAACGCGGCCAAGAAACGTCTCTGGATTGCTTCTCCCTACTTTGTCCCTGATGACGCAACGCTCTCGGCCTTGCAAATGGCGGCTCTGCGTGGCGTCGATGTCCGTGTTCTTCTCCCTGAAAAAGCGGACCATCAGCTCGTGAAACTGGCTACCTTCACGTTCCTGCCTGAATCCATCCCTTACGGGGTGCAAATCTTCCACTACACGAAGGGCTTCATGCACCAAAAAGTGCTTCTGGTGGACGATGACATCTCGGCTGTCGGCACGGCGAACCTAGACAATAGATCCCTGACGCTGAACTTTGAACTGACGGCCATCATGCCGGATAAAAAAATGGCCGAGCAAGTTTTCCACATGCTCAGCCATGATTTCCAAGAGGCCAAATCTGTATCGTTGGCCTCCTACACGGAACAGAATCTTATCTTCAAAATCGCCTGCAATATCGCCCGTCTGATGGCTCCTGTCCAATAAGCTTATAAGGACAGCCAGTGGCACGCGACCGCAATGGCGACGCAAACACCTGCCAAGATGCGGTACCAACCGAAAATGGCAAAGCTGTGTTTTTGCAAGTAGGCCACCATCCATTTCACAGCAACGGCGGCAAAGAACCATGCGGCAACGGTTCCTGCCACAAGGCTTTCCCAACCGAAATCGGAAACCATTTCTTGCCCGTGCTTGAGGGCATCATAGCAGGTGGCAGCGCCCAACGTGATGAGGCCAAGAATAAAGCTGAACTCGACCGCAGCAGACAGGCTCAATCCCACAAACATCCCGCCCAACATCGTCATCAGGCTACGGCTTGTTCCTGGCCACATGGCAACGCATTGCAACAGCCCAATAATGAGTGACTGCTTGGGAGTCAGATCTTCCAACTCCATCCCTTTCTTTTCGAGCTGTTGCCGTTCTCTTGCTCGCGTGTAAACGAGAATACCTGCACCACCGACAACCCAGGCGACAATCACGGGTGTGATCCCGAAAAGGTAGTCCTTGATCTTGTCATCCAACAGAAAACCAATGACTGCCGCAGGGATGAACGCAATCAGCATGTTGATCAGCAATTTGAGTCCCTGAGGGTCCTTGCCAAAAAGTCCCATGACCATGCCTTTGACTCGCTTCATGTAAATGCCGAGCACGGCCAAAATGGCGCCCCCTTGAATGCACACGGCGAAGGCACTTTCTGAAGCACCTTGTTTCATTCCTAACAACGCCTCGGTCACAATCAAGTGACCTGTGGAACTCACGGGTAAGTATTCGGTCAGCCCTTCGACGATACCCAAAATTATCGAATCAAAAACGGTCATTGCCTGCTGTCTCTACTGGATTGCTCCGATGAGGTCAATCATTCACTCTCGCTTCCTGCAATGTGGCGCAAGATCTGAGTATTTCCGCGACTTGCTGAGGTGTCACCATTTGATGTCCTTCGCCCCATGGACGATATTTTTTCGTCTCGCTGTCGGGCATCACGGCTAAGCACTTAGCTCCTGCGTAGTTGGCCAAAGCAACCATGGTCGAACCATCGGCGATAACGGTCGCAGCCTGGCGCAACTCGGCAACAACAGCCCCCGCATCTCCACTCACAACGGAAGTGGCCAAGTTGAATGACGCCAAGCTAGCCTTCTGCCCGTCTAAACAGACAAGCTTCAGTTGTTTCTGCAAGTCCTCAGGAAGGGTTCGAATTTGCTCGATGATCTGGCGGTTTCCATCCCATGCCACAGCCGTTCCCTGTTTTCCGTCCTGACTCACGCTCGGATAGAAGCTCGCAGTGTCTGTCTCCAGTGAACACTTCTTGGCAATCCCCATGTAGTCCTCAATCCGATGCTGTTCTTTGCCGTCTTTCGTGACGGTCTTCGCTTTGATGCGGAATCGCAGTTTTTTGGAGAGCGGATGAGTCTCAAGCCCAAAGAAGCTGACGGGCATGAAGGGGGCAAAGGCCTTGGCAATGGACTTACTTTGATCCAACAAAATCGCCGCATCGTAGGGGCCGACGTTGTACACCTCGGGCAACCATAACTGATCGCGCAATTCTTTGTAATCAGCATAGGGAAGAACTCGAGATACAGCCTCAACGGTCTTCCAGAAGCTTTCTTGATCGCGATGGCAAGCCACCATCACTTCAATGTCACAACGTGCCGCACGCAAGGCCCGAACCATCGGCACGGCAGCGACCGCATCCGCCAAGGACTCTGGCGCCACAACGATGATGCGGAAAGGAATCAGATCCATCCCCGCAAGAATCTTATTCACCTTGGGATCGCGTGGAGCAAAGTTGGCCGTTGCTTTCCATCGGTGGTGCATCCAGAAGCCGTCCAAAGGCGATTCCAACAGGTTCTTTTCAAGACTCTGGTTCACGGCAATCGTAATCTCTGCCAAGGATTTCCCAATCGCCGTCGGATTGAGGCTCACCCCCATGTTGGAGATCCAGTGTCCCACGCGTCGTGTGCGTACACAAACGGAGATCATATCCGTCCCCGTCCTCTTGTAGAGGAGAGCTGGCAAGTAGGTCGTTCCCGTCACTTTGCGGAAGTAAGGGACAAACACTCCTTCTTGGGTAAATTGATCACTCAGAACGCCCAAGTAGCCATTTTCACTACCCAGGAAATGGAAGGGTCGGTTGATCCCATTCTCTTTGCTGAACATCTGCGTTCCACTTCCCGTGCGGCGCTTGTAAAGGTAGTCTTCCAACAAAGGATTATCCATCTGTCGGTACATGGATCCGTAATTGGCAATCCCTGGGAAGAATCCTCTCAGACGTGCCAACACTTCCCAGTTACCCGAGTGAGCAACGCAGCAAATACACCCCGTTCCTTTGTGTGAGGCCGCTTCAAAGACATCGCCGTGTTCAATCGTGACGTAATGAAGCAACCGTTCATCTTTCAAAAGGGACAGCTTGGCGGCACCAATCAAATTGGCCCCCATGCGTTTGAAGTTTTCTTTTACGTTGGCCTTCAATTCATCTCCGCGCATCGCCGTGTTCATCACGATGCGCAGGTTTCTGGCCACAATGTGTCGCCGGCCTGGCAACAAAACATAAGCCATATACCCCAAGCTTCTGCCCAAAATGCATAGGAATTTCATCGGCATCAAGGCCAAGCACCGTTCCATAAACAGGAATCCTGCCATTCCTATCCGATGCTTTAATGATGTCCGTTCCTTTTTGAATCGAGCAACCTTGGCGTTTTCTTCCATATGTCCAACCAAGCCTAAAAATCTAATCTCATAATTGCAACGCTTTTCAAAGTCCCCTTGGGCTTGGAAATGGCGCGGAGAAATGTTAAACTTTGACTATGCGCATCACCTCTCCTATCGATATGCATCTGCACCTGCGTGATGCAGATATGCTCAAGCTAGTGGCCCCGCTCTCGGCCTCTACTTTTGCAGGCGCTGTCATCATGCCTAACCTCGTGCCTCCGGTCGACAGTTTGCAACGCCTTAACGATTATCGTCAGCGCATCACTGATGCCATAGGAGAAACGCCCTTTTCCCTGTATATGACTCTGTTCTTTAAGTCGTATTCTGAACAGGAATTGGCTGAAGCAAAATCTCATATTTTCGGGATCAAGCTCTACCCTGCCGGCGCCACAACCAACAGCGATGGTGGCGTCCAGGCGATGCACGAAGCCGAATCGACGCTGAAGCTCATGGAAGAAATGGGGATTCCTCTCCTTGTCCATGGGGAATCCCACGGCTTTGTCATGGATAGAGAACAGGAGTTCCTCGCTGTGTACCGCGATTTGGCCACTCGCTTCCCTAAGCTGAAAATCAGCATGGAGCACATCACCACAGCTCAGGCGCTCAAGCTCCTCGATGAGTTTGAAAACCTTTACGCCACGGTCACTCTCCAACACCTCATCATCACGCTAGATGATGTCGCCGGTGGTCTCTTGCGTCCTCACTTGTTCTGCAAACCCATCGCCAAGCGTCCTGAAGACCGTGATGCTCTCTTGGAAGCCGCCCTGAAGGCCCATCCTAAGCTCATGTTTGGTAGCGACTCGGCTCCTCACCCCATCCATGCCAAGGAGTCCTGCGGTTGTGCGGCGGGCGTCTTCACAGCCCCCATCGCTCTGCCTGTCTTGGCGGATCTTTTTGACCGCCATCATGCGCTTGATCGCCTCAACGACTTTGTCTCGGGCAATGCCATCAAGAACTATGGTCTCTCCCCCGTTCAAAAGGTCGTTGAACTGGAGAAGCAGGAGATGTCTATCCCTGCCTCTTACCATACTGATCATCTGAACGTTATTCCTATGAACGCAGGAACGACAATTCCATGGTCTGTCGTCTCTGTTTCTGATACTCCTGATTCCGTGAAGAACATTCAGTAAGCTCGTCATTCTTCTCCTTGACTCTCTAACTTTCACCACCCATTTTCTTCCTATGTCTGATGTTGATCTCAAAGAAGAGATTCTCCGTTTAAAAAAGGAACGCAATGCTGTCATTTTGGCCCACAGCTATCAGCGCCCTGAAATCCAAGACCTTGCTGACTTCGTTGGCGACTCCCTTGCTCTTGCTTATAAAGCACAACAAGCTGACTGTGATGTGATCGCCTTCTGCGGTGTCCACTTCATGGCTGAAACGGCTAAAATCTTGAACCCCACCAAAACGGTTCTTCTTCCTGATCCAGACGCCGGTTGTTCTCTGGAAGCTTCCTGCCCTGCTGAAGACTTGGAAGCCTTCCTGAAGGAACATGCTGACAAGAATTACTACGTCGTTGCCTACGTGAACTGCTCGATCGGCGTAAAGGCGCTGGCGGACGTTATCGTCACCTCTGGCAATGCCGCTAAAGTGGTAGCTCAAGCTCCTACGGATCGCCCCATCTTGTTTGTCCCTGACCAAAACCTTGGCTCTTGGGTCATGGAACAATTGGGTCGCCCCATGGATCTCTGGTCGGGCGCCTGCCACGTCCACATGGAGTTCTCGGCTCGCCAGATCATGGAACTGAAGGATAGAAATCCTGACGCTGCTCTCGTCTGTCACCCCGAATGTACGGAAGCTGTTCGCCTTCTCGCCGATCACATCTGCTCGACTGAAAAGATGATCACTTACTGCCGTGAAAGTCCTAAGAAGAGATTCATCATCGTGACGGAATCGGGCATTCTGCACCGCTTGCGTCAGTTGATCCCTGACAAGGAATTCATCAGCACCGCAACGCAACAATGCTCTTGCAGCGAATGCCGCTACATGAAGATGAATACCCTTGAAAAGCTCCGCGACGCCTTGGCCAATATGTCCCCAACCGTCGAGCTGCCTGAGGACTTAAGAGCCCGTGCTGAAGCTCCTCTGCTTCGTATGCTTGAGCTCTCAAAATAATGCCCAAATGCTTAGGCTGACCGATTACATCGCCGCCGCTGGGGGCTGGTTACCCATGGATAAAATGATGGAGCTTGCGCTCTACCATCCTTCCGAGGGCTACTATAGTGCCTCTATCCAGAATATTGGTCCCCGTGGCGACTTCTCCACAACGGCAACCCTTTCGCCTATCCTTGCGAAGGCGATCGTTGCCAAGTGGAAGGAAGCCTGCAAAGAGTTCGGTCAGAAATTGCCTTTCCTCGAAATTGGGGCGGGCAATGCCTCGCTTGCCATGGCCATTGCGGAGGAGCTCGGCTTCTGGAAGCGCCTGACGGTCGACTACATCATCGTTGAAAGTTCCGCTAATCTCCGCGACCTCCAGCACTTGGCTCTCGGGGGCTTTGCCTCGATCTATCCTGACATCCAAAGGGCGCTCAAAGCGTGCCACGGCAAGGCGTTTATCTTCTCGAACGAACTCGTCGATGCCTTCCCGGCGCGCGTGTTTGAGTTCACAGCTGAAGGCTGGCAGGAAGTGGGCCTTTCCGTGAAGGAGGGAAAGCTCGTTGAAGTCTGTCGCCCTCCCGAACACCTCCCTTCCTCTGAGGTGCTGGAATACGACACCCAAATCGGTCAGCGCATCGAGATCCACGAATCCTACCACAAGTGGTTCAGCTCGTGGCTTCCTTCTTGGCAACTGGGTGTCATGACGACCATTGATTACGGGGACGAATTCCAGAAGCTCTATGTTAGGCGTCCGCACGGCACCATGCGCGCTTACTATAAGCATCGCCTTTTCACGGGTATGGATGTCTATGCCAATCTCGGCAAAATGGATATCACCTGCGATGTCAATTTCTCGGATCTTCTCTCGATCTGTCGCCAGTGCTTAGGCGATGAAATCTCTCTCTGTACGCAGAGAGATTACTTACTCCCCTATGCGACAGGATCTCTCCAAGATGAGTTCCTAACGGCTGAACAGGGCGCTGGATCTGAATTCAAAGTCCTGATCCACAAGCGACCTCCCCTAAAAGCCACCAAGCTCTAAGCCTTATAAATTAGCTTAGAAAATGGAGTAGGCAGGAGCCTTTGTTTCTGGTGCGGTCTCAGCCGTTTGCCCCGTTTGTTGGGCGTCTTCTGTCACTTGTGGCTGAGCGTTGGGATCCACTTGCCCTTCTGGAGCAGTACCTTCAGCAGGTGCCTTCTGATCCTTATCGTCCTTAGAGAACATTCCGTTGGCAAGAAGAGCTCCTCCTGATGGCACTAATGATGAAACAGTCCCTGGTGCCACGGCCATGGCTACGGGAGCCAAGCAACCAACACTCGACAAAGTCATCGCTGACAAGAAGGAAAGAGCAATCAGGGTCTGTACTTTTTTCATAGGAATAAAGAGCCTCTCCCAAAATCGGACGCTGTCCGCCCGTTCTAGAAGCCCAGGTCAAATACTCTTAGTTCCTTCACGAGTCAACGTTTACTTGAAGACTGCCGAACGACTCAGATCGCACTATTTCTTGGGCAGGCGAGCCAAGCACCGTTCCAAGTCGCCTGTCATCAAGTGCTTGGTATGAAGCTTCTGGATCAATGTATCTCTCTTCTCTACCAATGAATACCATTGATCGTGCAACCCTAAAAGCTCTAACTGTTCTTCAAAATAAATCCCGGCCTGCTCTTTCTTCTCAAATTGCTGATCAAGGAGACACAACTTGCCGTTAATGTGCTCAATCTGATGCAATGCTTTCTCGGCATCCGCCGGGCTCGTGATCATCTGCAAGATGCTATTCTCTTCTTGGTACAAGGTCAGCAATTCGCAGATCAACGGTTCCATGCTTTGTTCCGTTGGAGCACAAGCCACCAACGTCGCTACAAGACACGTCGCAACCGACATGCCTTCCCAGTTGGAAAGATGCATTCTCATCGTATAAGCAGCAGTTGAATCCAGTTCGACTCAGGACAGCAGGGAGAGAGTTCTATCCTAAATCTTTCACGTTCTGATACTAAAACAGTATCGTTCGTACTTATTGGTATGATTCTACTTTTGCTTTGTCAACCGCAAAGAAAGCACAACAAGATAAAGCGTGAGTAATTGATGCTGTGCAACCAATGAAAAAGCCCTCAGATTTCTCCGAGGGCTTAATACTGCAATGTCTCCAAATAGGAAGATTATTTCTTCTTAGCACGTGGCTTGGCGATAGGAGGCAAGATGTCCTGATGATCCGTACGGAATGCTTCAGCAGGCAAGCCTTCTTCGTCCACAAGGTTGGGTTCAACAAACGTTGCCCAGCAATAACGAACATACTTAGGAGCCGTCACGTCACTGCTTGAAACAACAATGTATCCCTTAGGTGCAATCTTGGCGTCAGCAGGATGGAATTCTCCATCGGCGCCTGCCACTTCGAAGTTCTTAGGTGCTTCGCCGTCGCTCGTCTTCAGCTTGTTGGAAGTAAAGGAGACGAACACTTCCTTGCCCTTAACCTTGGCTTGCTTGAAGCCTGGCCCTGGAGCAGGTACGTCCTTGCCATAAACTTTAGCCAACGTGGCATTGGCGGCACGTTCGCCCACTTGGGTCTTGTGGTTGGGGTGAACGTTGCTGTCCGTGGATCCCAAGTCGATCGTGTTAATGGTCAGCACATTGGGCTTGGCCTTGCTCTGATAAGCCTGAACTTCGCGGAATTCTGGCCAATAAGCGCGAATCGCTCCCTTGTCGTTGATGCGGGGCAACTGAATCTGAACAAAGGGCAAGTTGGGATCGCCAAAAGCTTGGCGCCAGGAATCAATCAAGTCTCCCAACTGCATGGAGTTCTGCTTGCTGTCGTTGATTTCAGCATCAGATTCCCCTTGGTACCACAAGATCCCGGAAATGGGGAGCTTGGTCGCCCATTCAATCCCTGATTCATAGAGGAAGGCTGGCTTGTAGGGGTGGTTGGGTTCCCCTGATGACAGCTTGGAGCCGATGTTTTGCTTGGCGCGACCACGTACCCAATCGGAGATGATCTTGGAGTCCAACCAGTTGTTTCCTCGGCAGGAGGAGTACTCGGACTTGCCATTGATCACGGTCGGGGGCAACCAGGCTACCATTTCTGAACCACCCAAGGAGGAGTGAATGATCCCGACAGGCATATCGAGTCCCTTCTGCAAGCCCTGACCAAAGTAATAGGCCACAGCTGAGCAAGGACCTGATGAACTCGGTGATGATACGGCCCAAGTCCCTGTATAAAAGCCTTCTGGAGTCAACTTGCTAAAATTGTCGTCGTTGTATGCTTGCGCATTCGTGTGAACTTGTGGAACGGAGTTCAACAAACGCAACTGTTCGTTGGCTGAATTAGCAATATCTTCTTTGCCTTCGGCACATTGGTTCAATCGGAACAACATGTTTGATTGCCCAGATGCCAACCATACTTCGCCAATTAAAATGTCATCTAATGTCGTCGTCTCGCCCTTCTGCGTGGCGGTCAATGTCTGCCCCTTGGAATTGGGCTCCAAGGCCGGGAACTTGACGGACCATTGTCCCTTGGCATCGGGTGTTGCCGTCTGAGTCTTTCCGGCGAACGTCACACTCACTTTATCTTTGCCGTCAGCTGTCCCTGAAATCGTCAACGGCTTGCCATGGGGCAAAACCATGTGCGAATCAAAAACGCGATCAAACTGGGGAGCTGCTGCCCAAGCCGTTGTCATGCAAGTTGCCAACACGGTGACAGCCATCGTTTGAAAAACTTGTGGTGAGATATACATGTCTTAACCTTAACCAAACACCTCTTGATTTCAAGGGGTTTATTTTGACAGTATTGCAACTTTCTTTTTAGCCGTCTCTTTAGCTCTATTTCCCCTTCCAACCCTTCTCTTTCCCCAAACCGAAGAATCTGGGCTCTCCAATGGCCAAATTCCCAACAATTAAACATTCTTAATCCCTATCCTCAATTTATGGCATTTTGCATGATTGACCCTATTGATTTCATATGTTACCTTGTTGCCGTTCAAAGGAGCGGGAAGATCACCACCGCCCTATCACGATTATGAAAACTCCGATTACCGTTACCGTCACTGGAGCTGCTGGGCAAATCGCCTACTCTCTCCTTTTCCGCATCGCTTCTGGCGCTATGTTGGGGCCCGATCAGCCTGTAAATCTTCGTCTCCTTGAAATCGAACCTGCTATGAACGCCCTCAACGGCGTTGTCATGGAGCTCAAAGACTGCGCTTTCCCGCTCGTCAATGAAATCGTTCCTACCTGCGATCCTGCTGAAGCTTTCAAGGGCGCTAACTGGTGTATCCTCGTTGGCTCTGTTCCTCGTAAGGCTGGTATGGAACGTAAGGACCTCTTGGGCATCAACGGTAAGCTCTTCGTTGGCCAAGGTAAGGCTATCGCTGAAAACGCCGCTTCTGACGTCCGCGTCTTCGTCGTTGGCAACCCTTGCAACACCAACGCTCTCATCGCTAAGGCTAGCGCCGCTGGCCTCCCTGAAAACCGCTTCTTCGCTATGACTCGCCTCGATGAAAATCGTGCTAAGAGCCAATTGGCTGAAAAGGCTGGTGTTCATGTCTCTGAAGTCTCCAACCTGGCTATCTGGGGTAACCACTCCTCAACTCAGTACCCTGACTTCACCAACGCTAAGATCAACGGTAAGCCTGTCACGGAAGTCATCGATGACATCGAATGGCTCAAGGGTGACTTCATCTCCACGGTTCAACAACGTGGCGCTGCTATCATCAAGGCTCGCGGTGCTTCCTCCGCTGCCTCCGCTGCTTCTGCCGCTGTTGACACGGTCCGTAGCTTGGTCACGCCTACTCCTGAAGGCGACTGGTACTCTGTTGCCGTTTGCTCCGATGGCTCCTATGGCATCGAAAAGGGTCTCATGTTCTCCTTCCCTATCCGCACGAAGGCTGATGGCTCTTGGGAAATCGTTCAAGGCCTCACCATCAACGATTTCGCCGAAGCTAAGATCCGCGAATCTGAAGCTGAACTTAAGGAAGAACGCGACGCCGTTAAGGAACTCGGCATCCTCTAATTCCCTCTTTCTCGTGGCGTCCTGCCACTGAAACCAACAGACCTCCGAGCCTCATCGGAGGTCTGTTTTTGCTTAATCCCTCCATA
>CAYNVM010000041.1:0-13203 GCA_964400645.1 uncultured Akkermansia sp.
AGATCAAGATGCCAGAACCTGCATGGGTCAGATTCGAGTTCCCAGAGATGGTTGCGTTTAGGACAAGAGAGTCGTTGTTGTAGTTAACGGTGTATTCTGCAGCTAGTGCGTCTTCAGTTGCATTTGTGTTACCTCCCAAAACTGACCCATTACCGAAGATATTGGTTGTACCGTCAGTCGGTGAGTAAGTAGCTCCATTACCGAATTGCCAGGTTTGTGTGGCTGTATTGCTGTTTGTCTGCAATGTGCCCGTGAAACCTTGAAGATTGCCCGTGAAGATATTTGTGATGGGCGCGTTGTTAGTGTTGTCGGTGTAGGTCCATGTCCCCGAACCTGAGAGGGAGCCTTCATAGGTGTATGTACTACTTTCGCTCAAAGTTGAGTACTGATTAACGGTCGTTCCAGACGTTACGACTACATTGGCATCGACGGTTGCTGCTGCAGTTTCAAAGTAGAAGTTTTTGCCATTAAGAGTCCACGTTCCTTTGCCCAGGGCATTTCCTGAGGCAATCTTGACTGTGTTCCAACCACTGCCAGTAGTAACACTTGTCCCAGTGAAAATAATGTTTCCTTCGAAGTCACTGTTAGTTCCTGATAGGTAGTACGCGCCACCTCCAGGAAAAGAAGTGGTTGGCCCATATTTGTCTCCTATGATAAATGTACCACTTCCCGAAATTATTCCCGAAATGGTATCGACAAGTAGTGTGTAGCTTCGAGCACGAGCATCTTTAATTTGTAAACTAGTCCCTGAACCTACAGTAATATTTCCTGAAAATGTTCTTGTATTATTTGTATATCCAAGGTTGGTTCCTGTAGATGAGATATTGCAGATCAGCGAACCTTCGTAAACTATAATATCCTTTGCATAAGTAGCAGGTGTATTAGGTATTGTCAGGGTTAGTGTGCCAGAGCCACTTTTGAAGAGGCTCTGGTTTGATAATGCAGAGGAGCTGATGCTCCAAACAACATTGTTATTACCAACATTTACTTTGATAGAAGAATCAGAAGAACCATCGGCTGAAATCAGAGAACCGATATCTTTGGTGATGCCTGACCCATATACGAGGGTGCCGCCGTTGAACAGGAGGCTTCCAGATCCTAGGCCTGAGTTATTATTCAGGAGGATGGTGCCACTAGAGAGATTTGTTGTACCTGACCAAGAACTGAGATTAGTGCTCAGGGTTAAGACCCCTGTACTGGACATGGTGAGCCTACCTGATCCTGTAATGCTTCCTCCGTTTAGGGTGTAACTTGTATCTCCAGATACAGTGATGGAGTTAGGTGATACTATGCCAGAGATGGTTACTGTAGGAGAACCTTCTCCATTAAATACGACATCTTCATCATCAATATAGTATGTTTCATTGGAATTATACCTCCAAGGTGTCATTTCTGTGTCTGTCGACCAGTTCTGAGAACTGTCTCCAGACCAAACTAGAGCCCATGTCTGCCCTGCCAATTCGACCGTCAAGTTTCCATTCTTCACAGAAACCGCCCCTAGACTCAAACCTCGCTTCAACTGAGTTGAATCTATATGGATATTATTTTCTGTTGTATCTAGATCCGTAGCAACACCTGTTACCAGAGTGTATGTGCAACCACTCCCTCCAACTAAGGTTAGATTGAGACTTCCTGAATATGTGTTTGTCAGAACGATCTTATCTGATACTCCATTGTCTCCAAGGTTGAAGATGAAAGTCCCGTTAGGGTTTTCTGTGAGGGTATTGATGGTCAATCTGCCATAGCCACCAGAGATAGGGCTGATTCTCAAATATCCTGAATTAAAGGTCAAGGTCTGTAAGGTCGCTGACGTTTTGTAGTAGAGATTTAATGTACCTGAGTTTGTACTGTCAGCTGTAGTCCCTCCCAATGTTAGAGTAGAAGTCGCTCCGTTTGCTACCGAAAGAGTCCCAACGTAGAAGTTGAGGAATTTTCCCTGAGCAACTTGGATATGCCAGTTGGTTCGTTGTGTTACGGTTGCCCAATAACTTGTAGCTGTTCCAAAGTTGAAGTCTTCGTTAATGGTGAACTGGACAGGCGTATCCTGATTAGTGTTACCAAGGAAGATATATCTATATGTGCTATCACCGCCAGCAGGACTTGAAGCTCCCCCTCTGAATGTATATCCCGTTGCTCCACTTTCAACGATGAGCCCACCTAGACTTACAGGGTAAAAGTCACAATAGACATTCATATTGGTTAGAGAAACCGTCAGAACATCATTGATTTGTGATCCTGGAGCAACAAAACGGAGAGTATTGTAAGTAGATAAGCTAGAATCACAGAACAGAGATTTGACATTAGTGTCACCAGTATCCCAAGAAGAGACAATGTCTCCGTAACTATCAATATTTCCGCTGTCATCTAGAGTGGCCTTGGTAATGCCAGAATAGGCAAAGCGAGTACTATTCCCTACGTAGGTATAGATGTCTCCAGAGTAGATTGAATAATCGACAGAATCTGCATCCGAGGCAAAAGAGAAAGATGCGGTAGTAATGACTGAAGCTGTAACTAGAGGACGAGTCAAACGTCTGATAGAGGAAATGACAGCAACTAGAAGATCGAGAGGCAAATGAAGTTTCATAGAAAAAGTTGAGAAGAAAATGGAGTTGAAAAATCATGATGTGGCAGAGCGAAATCTTGTGAGTAAAATGGAGGTGGAGAATTTTTACGATAATTCTATTGCCTATATCTAAATGTGCTTAATGTCAATGAGTAAAGATTATTTTAGGTATGTTGATATTCAGCAATATTGTTGGTTGTGTTTATTGTATCTGTGATGGTGTCGTAGATATTTTGTAGAGATAAGTCTGCGCCTCAGCTCCGAGGAAGACTGTCGTCAGTTAATCAGCGTCTTTTTGTTCCAGACTGCGTTAGGAAGGCTATAGATGGTATGTATCGGTGCAGAATTTGTGTGCTAGGCACGGGGTATTGCTCCTTCCGATGGTGCCGAAAGATGTAGGGGAAACGAGTTGGGGGCATGAGCCTTCTACTCGGTTTGAAATCACGTCTTTTATCTCTATTTGGCCTTAATTTTGCTTTGACGTGGCAGGATGGGAGTGATCGTGCTAAGGTTTGTTTTGATGAGTCAGGAAGCTAGTGGCGAGGTTGTGTTGCGGTCTGTGAAGACTGTGGCGCTAGCTTTGGGGTTTTCTGATTGTCGGGTGGCTTCAGCTCAGGAGGTGCCGCATGCTGTAGAATTTAAGGACTGGTTGGCAGGAGGGCATCAGGGAGAGATGGCGTGGTTGGAGAGGAATGTGGATAGGCGATGTGATCCGAGGCTTGTTGTAGAGGGGTGTCAGTCGGTTCTTTGTCTCTCCTTTGACTATGGAGGGATCGAAGAGTTGGTCTCAGGGATTTCCTGTTATTCACAGGGCTGTGATTACCACAAGATCATCGAGTCTAAATTGATGGATCTGTGCGATTTGCTTGAAATTTATGGAGGAAGACAGAGGTGCTACGTCGATACAGGACCTGTGTTGGAGAGAGAATTTGCCGAGTTGAGTGGCTTGGGTTGGAGGGGAAAGAGTGGGCTGATCGTTCGGCAGTCAGGAGGTTCCCGGTTTTTCATTGGAGTTATTCTGACGACGCTAGCGTTGCCGGCGGATGAGCCAGCAAGGAACCGATGTGGCAGGTGTAGTCGGTGCCGTCAGGAATGTCCGACGCAGGCAATTGATGAGAATTACACGATAGATGCGAGGCGGTGTGTCTCGTATTTGACGATAGAAAACAAGGGCTCAATCCCCGTTGAGTTGAGGCGAGCGATAGGAGGGCGCATTTATGGGTGTGATAGTTGTCAGGATGCGTGTCCGTGGAATGCGTTGCGCGCTCCCAAGAAGTCCCCGAATTTATTATTACGGTCATCGGCAAAGCTGAAGAAGTATGGACTGCGAGAATTTTTAGCTATGGGCGAAGAAGAGTTCTTGAGCCTTTTTGCGGATTCACCGATACGACGGATCAAATGGCGAGGGTTCATGAGAAATGTCTGCGTCGCGGTAGGAAATACAGGAACGAAGGACGATATCGTTTTGTTGCGTCGCCTAATAGGGAGAGATGAGATGGTGGACGAGCACGCGCAATGGGCTATAGAGGAAATAGAAACCCGCAGTGGAGGGAAGTGATAGGCTTTTTGGGCTTGTCAATCGGGATAACTGTGTTACATTTTCTGCCCTAACCTGTTCCTACTCGCTGTAGGGACAATTTAACCGCAAGCAAAATTAGACCAATATGGCACGCCTTTTCGGTACAGAAATACCAAATGAAAAGCGCATCGAAGCTTCATTACCATACATTTATGGTATTGGACGTCCGACCGCTAAGAAGATCCTGGAACAAGCAGGAATCAATCCCAACATTCGTACGGGAGAATTGACAGACGAACAATTGACCAAGATTGTTCAAGCAATCACGTCTGATGGCATCCTTATTGAAGGTGACCTTCGTCGTGACAAGCAGGCTGATTTGAAGCGCCTGACATCTATTAACTGCTACCGTGGTATTCGCCATCGTCGTGGTCTTCCAGTACGTGGTCAGCGTACCCGTACCAATGCTCGCACACGTAAGGGCAAGAAGAAGACGGTTGGTGCACAAGCCAAGAAGACTAAGTAATCGTTAATAACCTTTCACTGACAATTTTCTAAAATGGCTGAAGAACCCATCCAAGAAACAACAGAGGAAACCGTCGTTGCCTCTGCTCCAGAACAGGCTGTTGCTCCTGCTGAAGAAAAGAAGCCTGAAGCTCGCCGCGATATCTTTGCAGAAATCGGGCTTGGTGAACCAGAAGGTCAGACCAAGATTCTTAAGGCAAAGGGCAGCAAGAACGTTACCCGTGGTATCGTTCACATCTCCTCCACTTTCAACAACACGGTTGTCAGCGTGACAGATCAGAACGGCAATGTGATCGGCTGGTCCTCCGCTGGTAAGAAGGGCTTTAAGGGCTCACGTAAGAGCACGGCATACGCTGGTCAGCTTGTCTGCCAGGACGCCTGCACCCAAGCTATGGGACACGGACTTCGTGAAGTAGAAGTTCGCATCAAGGGCCCAGGTTCTGGTCGTGAATCCGCTGTTCGTGCCGTTGCTACCCTCGGACTTGAAATCACCTCCATCAAGGATGTGACTCCAATTCCTCACAATGGTTGCCGTCCTCCCAAGGCTCGTCGTGTCTAATCAGTCGAGATTGAGAACTGTTTATTAAACTATTTCAGATTTATATATCATGGCTCGTTATACAGGACCCCGCGACAAGGTTGCACGTCGTTTTGGTGTAGCTCTTTTTGGACCTAGTAAGGCACTCGAAAACCGCCCCTTCCCACCCGGACAGCACGGAGCACGTGCAGGCCGTAAGGGTAAGAAGTCTGATTATGCAATGATGCTTGCTGAAAAGCAGAAGTTGCGTTTCATGTACGGCGTACTCGAAGGTCAATTCCGCAAGTACTATCAGGAAGCCGCACGTCGTCGCGGTGTGACTGGTGACATCTTGCTTCAACTTTTGGAACTCCGTTTGGACAACGTTGTATACCGTCTTGGATTCAGCAACACGCGTGCAGGTGCACGTCAGTTGGTATCCCACGGTCACATCTTTGTGAACGGCAAGCGCGTTAACATCGCTTCCTACAGCTGCCGTCCTGGCGACGTAGTAGCAGTTTCCGCTAAGTCTTCCTCACAACAGCTTGTTACCCGCAACCTCGATCTCACTCAGTCCATGACTGCTCCAGAATGGATCGAAGCTGACCGTGATAAGCTTACGGGCAAGATCAGCCGCGTACCTTCCAAGGAAGAAATTGCACCGATCGTCAACGAACAGATGATCGTGGAATTCTACTCCCGTTAATTGGATCTTACCAATTTGTTCATGGGTCGCTCTTCGAATGGAGAGCGGCCTTTTTTTGTGCATTGAATTTGATTGAGGCGAGAGGATGAGTTCAATAGTCTTCAGAGCGATGGGAGACAGAGTTGCTTTATTTGACATGGATGGGACCTTGCTGCCATGGGATACCCAATTGCTATTCTCAAATTATGTGATTCGGCGGCATAGGTGGCGGACCTTACTGATGGTCGTTTTTGTAGTGGCGTTGCCACTGGCTCTTTTGAGAGTCCTCAATGAGGAGCAGATGAAGCGCCTGTATTTGGTTTATCTTTGGCGCATGAGATTAGATGAAGTGAAGGAACTGGCACATGAGTTTGCCGAGAGGGTTGTGGATACCATGATTTATCCAGAATTGAGGAGTTGCTTAGAGAGTCATCGTAGGCAGGGAGACCTCACTGTGATGGTCACAGCTTCACCAGATATCTATGCGACGGAGATTGCGCAGCGATTGGGGTTTCACAAAGTGATTGCAACAGAAGTGGAGTTGGAAGAGGAGCGGTTCCCATTTTATCCTGTTCTTCCGAAAGGTAATAATAAGGGGAGCAGGAAGGTGGAAGAATTGCAGGACTGTGGCATTTTACCGGCTACGCATGTTACTGCTTACAGCGATAGCAAGGCTGATTTACCTATGCTCACTGAGGCAGACGAGGCTGTTCTCGTGAATCCATCAGAGAAGCTGCAGGCGAGGCTCAGAAGTCATCAGCCGAAGGTGTATACGCCAGAACTTCCATGGCGTAGCAGATCCCAGAAGATCTGTGCGTTTGCTCTATTGTTTTTAGGAATAAAGTCATCTTGTCTTTAATTAGATAAACTTGCATGACATAAAAAAGACGCAGAAAAATGATGCGATGACAGAGTGAAGGAGCTAAAAGAGTAGGTTAATGACGTCACAGTTTAATGGCGTCAGATACCGTAGATCATTCTAGCCTTTATCACTCCTACTATGCAAAATAAGTCACTCGTGTCATTTGTGTTATCGATGGGGGTATTATGTGGACAAGTAGAAGCTCAAACGCCAGCTCCAAACATTTTTCCGAATCAAGCCGCACGTGAGGCAGATCCCGGGCGATGGACTGGCTATCTTTCCGTTGGTTACTCAACCAACTATGATGTCAGAGGTTTAATTCCAAGTACGACCGTCTGTGAAAATCTAACATCGTGTGTTTTATCAGGATGTTATAAAATTGACGAGAAGACGTATATTACAGCCAGAGCTGATTATGAGATATTGTGGGATAAAGGGATTCTGGATAGAAACCAACTGAATTTCCGAGGAGTTATCGATCATGAATTGACCTCTAACCTTACTTTGCGAGCCGGCTATGATGTGTATAAAGGTGGCGTCCTTGGTTATTTCGCTCAAAACATAGAGCATAATAAGCGAGATATGACCCAAGAAGTTCTCTTCGGTTTCCGCTATGAGTTCGCGGATTGGGGACTCAAGAATCTCTACTTTGGAGCCCAATCACACTACTCCTTTTATGGGATGTGGGGTTGGTGGTGGGATACTTCATTAGGCTACAAGTGGGAAGTATCAGATCGACTTGATGTTCTCTTTACTGGGACTTGGTACACAAGTTCCAGCTATTGGGACAGGAAAGTCCCATTGCTAGCGAGTGGTACGCAGGCGTATGTGTTACAGATTGATTTACCGTATGCGATCAGCGATCACGTTTCCATTGCTCCTTTTGTGAGCATGAGTCGTCTAGGTAATGGCGCCAGGAAGAATAGGCATCTCCGAGACATCCCATTTACAAGTGTTAATAGGATGTTTGAAAAATTTGGTGTTGTTGGAGGAGTGAACATATCCTACCACTTCTAAGTAATCAAAGTCCCATCTGATGAATAGGCTTACCCTTATCGTATTTCTATCATCAGTAGCATTGTCTATGGCCAATGCTACTGATAGCTACTTGCTCCCCGACTCTCCTAGTATTCCTGTCAGAGAGAGTAAGGTGCTTTCTGTAGATGTTGCAGCCAGTTACATGACTCATGCTGGATTCAGAGGATTGATTCCAGCGAGTAGTGATGGGAACGATGCCAATCTGTTTGAAATTGGCAGTGGAATTAACATCAATGATTCCAACCAGGTTGCTCTAGAAATGAGATACAAATACCTATGGGATAAGACTTGGGTTGACCGCAACGAGACAAATGTCAGCCTAGGTTGGCTTCACGAGGTAAATGATAACGTGAGTTGGCAAGTCGGGTGGGACTTATATGACGGAGGCATTCCTGGCACAGTAGCAAAAGAGTCGGGCCACAGTGCGCATGGAGTTACCCAAGAAGGGATGATGGGGATTGAGTTCAAATCATCAGATTCTGCGAGTTCTGGTGTGTTCGCTGGTGCGAATCTTCATTATTCCTTTCAGGGGCTTACTGGGTGGTGGGGTGATGTTGTCTTGGGATTTGTTCACAAGATGAACGAGTTCACGAGCATGGAAGTGTCAGGACGATGGAATATTGCCTCCAGTTATTGGAATGGAGGAGAGACTCACTTTGCTACAGGAGGAACCCAGTCATGGGGTTTCGACATACGTTTCCCTATCAAAATTTCCGATAGCTTTAGGATTACGCCACTAGTGGGCTCCTATTGGGCCGGGAACGGAGCTCATGGGCGCATGGACGACGGATCCAAAGTGTTTAGACGGTATACCTTCATCATGGGGTGCCAAGCAGGTTGGAATTTTTGAGTCTTAACGTTACAAAAGTCTTGATAAATAAGACAATTAAATATTATTGAACGGTTAAGGTTATGAGGAACATATTTTGCTCTTTCGCTATAGCAGGTGTGACATTGGCTTCGTCCGCAGTAAACGGTACGGAACAATACAACGATTATTATGGGAATGATGGGGCTTCTGCCTATCCATCCACGGATAATGGCTCGGCCTATTCATCTCCACGTCCTGCTTCTTATTATAACCCTTCTGTCTCGGGTGAATTGGCAGTGGCTTATACCAGTAAGTACGTCTACCACAACATCGTTGCATCAGACTCAATGAACGAAGATGGCGTATTGTGGGTGGCTGGTCATGCGAACATGCCATTGTATACGGGCCAACAACATGTGGATGTTGCTTATGGGATATTGAGCGATGGTGAGTTGAAACCTCATGGCTCCTTGATGTTTGATTACAAGGTTGACTGGGAAATTTTGCCTAATTTGCGAGCAGGTCTTGGCTATGAATTCAACTGGAGAGGTATGAGAGGCTACCTTGCCCAAGAGCGAGGAAAGGCTCATCATGGGATTTACCATGGATTTGCTGGGTATTTGAGCTATGACGATCCTGGTCGTGGCTACTTTGGAGATATGTGTGTCCAGGGTGGTGTGTATGGCTTAACGGGGTGGCTTGTAGATGCCCAAGCGGGTAAGCGATTCAGTGGAATCTTTTTACACAACATTGATTTGGAAGTGAGTGCCGGTATCGCTATGTCCTGTGGCTTCTGGGCAGGTGGTGTTGATGGCGTTGACCAAGTCAACGTTAAGGCAGCTTTACCTATTAAGTTCAACGCTGACGCTCAAGATAAGGGCTTGCGCCTTGTCCCATTCGTTCAGACCGCATGGGCAGGGAATACGCGTTCACGCATACGCACCCGAGTTCATAGGAGTGTCTTTGATACCTTCCAGTTCGTCGCTGGCGTGGGTGTTGAATACAAATTCTGATTTTCTTCGCACTGAGCGAACGGATATAAATATTCAAGGGAAGCCACCGCTCTGGTTCTGGATTGAACTTGAGACGGTGGCTGTCTTCATTTAATTTCAGCCTATGGATTTTGAGACTAGTCATGACCGAGTGGCATCGGATGATTCGTCACTGTTAGGGAATAGATTGAAGGGATGTATTTCGATGGGGGTGGGTCTATTCTTGATCGTATGCCTATCGACGTTCCGACTGGATGAAGTTGGGTGGACATTTTTTAATAAGACTGGCGTTGTTGTGCCAGGAACGGAGAATGCAGTTGGCGTTGTTGGCCTCTATGTGGCAGCCGTTTTGTATTGGATTTTTGGTTGTGTAGCTTGGTTAGTAGCCATTGCTTTTGAATGGTTGGGGCTGTACCGCGTTCTTTTTGGAGATCAGAACGACAATAAGATGGTGAATGCAGCCTATACTCTTATAGGATCTGCTTGTGTGGCCATGGCTGTCCAACCGTGGATAGGTGCCGAATGGGGTGCGGCTCATTCTTCTTATGGCATTGGAGGTGCTCTGGGACATGGTTTGGGAGAGGTCCTCATCCAACGCTTTTTAGGGCTTTATCCCACCTTGTCATTGGCGTGTGTCGTCTATTTGGTCGCATTGATCTATTTCTTTGGGCTGACGCCTATGTATTTTGTTCGTCGGTTGCAAGACGATGCCTATGAATACGTGAGGAACAGAAGCGAGCGGAAAAAGGCTCGCATTATGGAAGAAATTTCAGCCAAGAATAATTCTTCTGCCGAGTTGACTCCTCGTCCTAGGAAAAATCGATTTTCTGATAAAGCGCCCATGGAGCCCCGAGAACAGGCTCCTCGAACTGGGGACTCATTAGAAAGTCTTTGGGATGATGGAAGTGAAGGGATCGAGGAGGAAAAGCCTAAAAAAGAACCTCGGACTCAGTCAGAACAACAGGAGTTGCCACGTCAGGTGAAGGCTCCAGAAATTCACGATTCTACGCATCAGTCTGCCAAGGGGAGAGTAGTAGGCGACAAACCATTTACTACGTCCTTCTCGCCTGCTCCAGATGAGATGAAACGCTATGAACTCCCTGGATATGGTTTATTGGCCAAGGATGAGCGCCCCAAGGAACAGTCTGCTGAGGAATGTAAGGAGTTGCTAAACACACAGAATGTGATTGTTGATACCCTGAAGTCGTTTGGTGTAGACGTGACGGCAGGCAACATTACCAAGGGACCGACGATTACTCGTTATGAGATTTACCCATCGATGGGGCTTCGCGTGAACAAGATCACAGCGTTGGAAAAAGATATTGCCCGGGCTGCCAAGGCAGTACGGATTAACATATTGGCACCTATTCCTGGCAAG
Organism: uncultured Akkermansia sp.; assembly: GCA_964400645.1. Classification (GTDB taxonomy): domain Bacteria; phylum Verrucomicrobiota; class Verrucomicrobiia; order Verrucomicrobiales; family Akkermansiaceae; genus Akkermansia. The sequence continues at coordinate 10,891 of CAYNVM010000041.1, forward strand.
GATACTGTGGGCATTGAGATTGCCAACGCCAAGAAGGTGCCAGTGTGTTTGAGAGAACTTTTGGAAGACCCGCAATTTTCCGCACCTGGGAAGAGGATTCCATTAGCCTTGGGTAAGGATGTTTATGGCAATACCGTCATAGGAGACCTTGCTGCTATGCCGCACTTGTTGGTGGCAGGAACGACAGGGTCAGGTAAGTCGGTCTGCATTAACAGCATTATTACCTCGATCCTGTACAAGTTTAGACCTGACGAATTGCGCTTCATTCTTGTGGACCCAAAGGTTGTAGAAATGCAACCGTATGCCAAGTTACCGCACTTGATCATTCCAGTAGTGACCGAGCCTAAGAAGGTTGTGGGAGCGTTGAGGTGGTGTGTGAATGAAATGGAACGTCGCTATCACATTTTTGCCAAGGTGGGTGTTCGCAATTTCGAAGCTTTCAACAAACGTCCTAAGGATATGCCTCTTGAGGACGAGGATGAAGAGGAAGAAGATGATGTTGTAGACAACGACGTGATCGAGCAGATGGCTCGAGATTTTGAATCACAGGGCGAAGATCCTGAAGAAATTGAGGATGATGAATTCGAGGACGATGTTGATGAGATCCCCGATCGTTTCCCATACATTGTCATCATTATTGACGAGTTAGCCGACTTAATGCAGACGGCTTCTGCGGATGTGGAGACCTACATTGGTCGTTTGACTCAGAAGGCACGAGCTGCGGGTATCCATCTAATTGTAGCGACGCAGACGCCAAGATCAGATGTTGTCACAGGCATTATCAAAGCCAATATCCCATGCCGTATAGCCTTCCAAGTAGCCACGGCTTTGGATAGTCGTATCATCCTAGACCAAGGAGGGGCTGAAAAGCTAGTAGGGAAGGGAGACCTGCTCTATTTGCCACCAGGCTCAGCTGAATTGCAACGTGCTCAGGGCGCCTTCATTTCAGACGATGAAGTGGAGTCATTGGTGAAGCACTGTGCAAAGCAGGCAAAGCAACGTTTCTTGACGGAGGTGCAAGCTGAAGTGGACAGCAGTGGAGACACTGAAGACAATGGTAGCGATGTTGACAGTGCTGATGAAGAGCTCTTTGAACGCTGTGTGGAGGTTGTTCGAGTGGATCGAAAGGCAAGTACGTCTCTTTTGCAACGACGCCTCAAGATTGGGTATGGGAAAGCCGCCCGCATGATCGATTTGATGGAGCAACGCAAGGTCATCTCTCCATCTGATGGATCGAGCCGAGCTAGAGAAGTTTTGTTACCCAAGTAAGTTTCTTCTCATCGATAGACAAAAGAAAGCACTCCAGCGAGGTTCACTGGAGTGCTTTCTTTGTTGTAAGGGGTAGCTAGGAAGAATTAGTAGCTTCTAGCCCAGAGGACACGCTTGGTGGTCATCTTGCCCGTCAAGATGCAAGGAGCGAGGGGGCCTGTGCCCATTTCACCGTGAGGAATACAGCGGATGGAAATGCGGTGTTTCTTGGCCAATTCTTCTTCTTCTTCAGGCGTAGCATCCCAAGGCACGAGCAACCAGTCAGCATCACCTTCACCTGCAAAGTTGTCTTCTAGTTCCTTGAGAGTGGAAGCTGTGCGGATGTGTGAATCACGGAAGGCAATAGCACGTTCGAGGAGGCCGTTTTGGATTTCATCAAGAATTGAAGCGATGTTTTCCTTGAGCTCAGTTTCGGCAATAAAGGACTTGGCGTTGGGAGCTTGGTCACGGCGTTGCAGACATACTGAGCCTTTTTCGAGGTCACGAGGACCGATTTCGATGCGGACCGGGACACCCTTTTTGACCCATTCCCACTTCTTGGTGCCGCCATTGAGGTCGCGAGTGTCAACGAGGACACGGAGAGGTGTTCCATGGAAGGAAACCTTGCGGAGTTCTGCGGCCAATTCCTTGCAGTGAGAGATGATTTGGTCAGCCGTGTCAGCTTTAGGAGTGACAGGGATGATGACGATTTGTTGTGGGGCGACTCGGGGTGGGCAAACAAGGCCATCGTCGTCTGAGTGCATCATGATGAGAGCGCCAATCATGCGGGTTGAGACGCCCCATGAGCTCGTCCATGCATATTGGATCTTGTTGTCGCGCCCCGTGAAGGAGATGTTCTGAGCTTTAGCAAAGTTTTGGCCAAGGAAGTGAGACGTGCCGGCTTGGATGGCCTTGCGGTCCTGCACCATGGCTTCGACCGTTAACGTCATTTCAGCACCAGGGAAACGTTCGGCTTCCGTCTTTTCTCCGGGGATGGTAGGGATGGCGAGGACGTCACGTTGGAACTCTTCATAGACCTTGTGCATGGTCTTGGCTTCCGTGATA
>CAYNVM010000042.1:0-13020 GCA_964400645.1 uncultured Akkermansia sp.
AAAAAAGCGTCCTCCTCAGTAACGGGTACGGAGGAGGACGCTGATGTTAGATGAAAGGATCGATTAGAACTGCATTGGCATGAAGAGAGGAAGAACTCCTGCTACAATCAAGAAGAGAGCCAGAACAGTGATAATCACGCCGGAGAGGGCAGGGATGCGGAGAGGTTTGTCCTCAGCGCAGGGCTTGTCCCAGTACATGGCTTTAATGACTAAGAAGTAGTAATAGAAGCCGGCGGTGGCGCAGATGATCAGGATAGGAAGCAACCAGCTGGTGAAGATTCCCAAGTGAATGACGTACAAGAAGGATGCCATTTTAGCGAGGAAGCCAGCGGTGAGAGGCACCCCAGCGAGGGAAGCAAACATGATGGTGATTCCCAGAGCCAGACGAGGGTTCGTCTTCGAGAGGCCACGGAAAGCAGAGATTTCATCGCTGCCACGCTGAGAGCGAACAATAGCCAGGCCGAAGAAAGCGCCAAATGTCATCACGAGATAGACGGCCAAGTAGAGGCCAGCGTTTGGAGCGATTGTGCCCGTGTTGCTGAAGTGTTCAGGGGTGGTCAGGAAGAAAGGCAGGATGAAACCGGCTTGAGCGATGGAAGAGTAACCGAGAAGTCGCTTCAGGTTCGTTTGCTTGATTGCGCCCAAGTTACCAACCAGGAGCGTTGCGGCGGCCATCAGAGCGAGAACAAAGGTCAGATTGCTCGAAGGAAGGAAAGGAGCAATGACGATGCTCAGGAAAGCGAAGCCAGCGATTTTGGAGGCAACGGAGAGGAAAGCAGTCGTCGGCAAGGGAGCACCTTGGTAGACGTCAGGGATCCACATTTGGAGAGGAACAGCGCCGATTTTGAAGGCAGCGCCCAAGACGAGGAGAGCCAAGGAGAAGAGCAACCCAGCGGTGTGGCCGTGAGCAGCAGCTTGATGAACGGCAGCGGAGGAGATCTCGAAGGTTCCCGTCATGCCGAAATACCAAGCCAAGCCGAAGACAAGGATGGCGGTGCTGATGCCCCCAAGGACCAAATACTTCACACCCGCTTCGACAGAGGTCTTGCTGCGGCGGAAGAAGCCGACGAGGACGTAAGAGGTGAGGGTGAGGACTTCCAGAGCAACGAAGAGGTTGATCAGGTTCGTGGCTTTGGTCATTGCCGTGATGCCCGCGCAGGCGATCAGAGGCAGGATGTAAAGTTCACCCGTGCCATCTTCCGTTTCACCTTCATTGGAGAGGCGGTTGATGACGGCCTTGAAGTCGATGCTTAAGAGGAGAGTGAGAGCCGTGGCGATCAGAGCCAAGATGGCATAGATGTGGCCATAGAGATTATCGCTCGTGAAGAACGGAATCACAGCTAATGCGGCAATAGCTCCGACAACTCCGTAAGCGTATTTGGGGATCCGCTTGAGGAAAGCATCGGCAAGCAAAAGAATCAATGCGACACCGATGAGAATCAATTCGGGAGTATAGACTTGCATGGATTTGATGATTAAGAGTGAAACAAGCGGATGGGATTAGTTACCAAAGAAGCTTAAGACCAGGTTGGGAAGTAATCCGAACAGGACGAGCGTGATCGCCAAGAAGACGGCGGCGCTACGTTGGGCATGAGTGAGCGTGCACTTGCCTTGGCCACAGCCAGCGACGCGAGCGCAAGCGTTGGAGACGTCACCTTGGAAGATGCGGCGATAAGCACGGAGCATGTAGATGGCGCTGATGACGAGACCCCAGAGGCAGAAGATGGTGGCAATCTGAACGGGACCGAAGGCACCGGAGAAGCCAGCGAAGCCAGAGAAGAAAGCCATGAATTCGCCAGGGAAGTTAGCAAGACCAGGAAGGCCGATCGAGGCCATGGCGCCAATTCCGAAGATGAAGGCCAGAGCAGGGAGCTTGGTACCAAGACCGCCAAGAGCACCCAGTTCGAGGGTACCGGTGGCACGTTCCACCCAACCACAGAGGAGGAAGAGGAGAGCGATGGAGAGGCCGTGAGCCAACATGAGCAAGGCGGCACCTTGGATAGCCCAAGGGTTGTTGCCCTTGAGAGCTACGAGAGCGGCAAAGGCAAGGAAGATGTAGCCCATGTGCATCACGGACGAGTTACCGAGCATCAGATCCAGACGCTTTTGGTTAACCGTGACGTAACCGACCCAGATCACGTTGCAGACGAGCAACACGAGGAGAGGCGTGAGCCAAGCTTCAAGGCCAGCACCGAGGACAGGTTGAAGCATGAACAGACCGTAGAGGCCGAACTTCTTGAGGACGCCGGCGTGCATCATGGCCACAGGAGCAGGAGCCGAAGCATAAGCAGGGGCAGCCCATGAGTGGAAGGGGAACAAAGAGATGAGCGTTCCGAAGCCCACGAGGAGGAGACCGGAGATGAGTTCAGCGTGTTGCAATTGGACGTGCTGGATTTGTTCGGTCATGCCCTTCATGGAGTAACCGAGTTGGCTACCCAGCATGAGGATAGCAACGAGGAGAACCATGGAAGCGAGACCAAGGTAGAGCGTGGCACGCCAAGCCGTCGTACGTTTGTCGCCGCGGCCGAAGAAACCGATCATCACGAAGGTAGGGATGAGGGCCAATTCGTGGAAGGCGAAGAACGAGATGATATTGTCAGAGAGGAAAGCGCCCGTGGCCCCTGCGGAGATGAGGAGCGGGGAGATGTACCAAGAGGTTTCAGAGCCTTCAGGAGCTTGAACACCGAGGACCGTGCCGAAGGTGACAAGAATCGTGAGAAGGAGCATCACCTTGGAGAGGGCTGGCGCGAGGGTCAGCTGTAAGTCAACTCCTTGGATGGACGACCAACAATCTGGGCAACAATCATAGCAGAACAGAGCCCAGAGCCCCATGAGCAGGGTCAGAGTGGCACTCAAGATTGCGACAGGGCGAGCCGGTGCTTTGCAGAGGCCGATGAGTCCTGAGGCAATCAAAGGAATGAGAACGAGCCAAATAAGCATGGTAGTGTTGGGTTGGAAGAGTTAGCAGCAACAGAAGACCAAGAAGTAAATCACTAGGAGGATTCCTATGCCAAAAATGAGGGTATACAGGGGGAGGTAACCAGATTGGAGCTTCCGGAGAAGGGAACCAATACCTGCAACGAGTCTGGAGAGACCGCCCACGATCAGACCTGAGATGAGGAACTGATCAAAGAAGTCAACGATTGCAGCGAACGTACCTTGGATACCTTTGATCAGGACATTGTCGTAGAACTTATCAATGTAGAGTCTGTTGGCAAAGCAGTTGGAGATGGCATTGCCCGAGAGCTTGTCCTGTTCGGGAGAGTTGCGGTAGATCAAAACGCCAGCCACAACGCCAACGATCAGCGTGGCAAGAGAAACCCAGAATGGGAGACCCACATGGAAGGAAACACCTTCGAACTGGTTGGAAGGAACCAGAGAGTCAGCGGTGAAGCTGTAACCGGCGATGATGGCCATGATAGCCAAGATGATCAGAGGAAGCTTCATGGTTACGCCGACTTCGTGAGCATGGTCAGCGGCTTCAGAGCGAGACTTGCCGAAGAAGACGACCATGAACAAGCGAGCCATGTAGAAGGCGGTGAGAGCGGCAACACCAGCACCGATCCAGAAGAAGACAGGTGATTTTTCAAGGGCTGCATCAAGGATAGCTTCCTTAGAGAAGAAGCCCGAGGTGCCAGGGATGGCGATCAAGGCAGCGGTACCAGCCAAGAAGCAGATGGAGGTGACCTTCATCTTGCCGAAGAGACCGCCCATCTTCCAGATATCTTGTTCGTGGTGGCAAGCCAAGATGATGGCGCCAGAGCCCAAGAACAAGAGAGCCTTGAACCAAGCGTGCGTGTAAAGGTGGAACATGGCTTCAGCACCAGCCAACAGACCGACGGCCATGATCATGTAGCCGAGTTGAGACAAGGTGGAGTAAGCAAGGATGCGCTTGATGTCGTTTTGTTGGGTGGCCATGAAAGCGGCAAGGATAGCCGTGATGGCACCGATGGAGGAAATGACAATGCAAACGGTTTCCGTGAAGGCTTCGTTACCGAGAGAGGTTTGGAGGCGAACCATCATGTAGACACCAGCAGCGACCATGGTTGCAGCGTGCATCAAAGCGGACACAGGGGTTGGGCCTTCCATAGCGTCAGGCAACCAAACGTGGAGAGGGAATTGAGCGGACTTACCAACCGCACCGCAGAAGAGGCAGAGCATGGTCAGCGTCAGGAGGGATTCGCACAATCCGGAAGGCAATTCCATATCGGCAAAGGAAAGAGTGCCGGTGAGGCCCCAGGTGATGAGGATGCCGAGGAGGAAGCCAAAGTCACCAACGCGGTTCGTGATGAAAGCTTTCTTAGAGGCTTCAGCAGCGGAGTTCTTGTCGAAGTAGTGACCGATCAAGAGGTAGGAGCAGAAGCCGACCAATTCCCAGCTGATGAAGGTCATGGCCAGGTTGTTGGAGAGGACGATGCCCGTCATGGAGAACATGAACAAGCTCAAGCCAGCATAGTAGCGAGCCTTAGCGGAATCGTCAGCCATGTAACCCAAGGAGAACAGGTGAACGAGGAAGCCAACACCCGTGACGACCACCATCATGCGAGTAGACAGCGGGTCAAGAAGGAAGCCCAGGTTAACCGAGAATGGGTTTTGGGCTCCGTGGATGGTGAGCCAAGAGATCGATTCGTTAGCAGTAGCTCCGAGGAGAGCAATAGAGATAACGAGAGTGACGAGAGCACTCAGAGTAGAAGTCAGGGCAGCGATGTTGCCGTGCTTCTTGAGGAGAAGCCAGTTGATACAGGCAACTGCCAAAGGAAGGAACAGCAGAATCCAAGTAATATTCACATCCATAGTGGTATTATATGTTTAGTCTTTTAATGAATTCAGATCCTTAGTTTTGACAGATCGGCGAGATCTATAGAAGGCAACGAGGAGAGCCAAGCCAATGGCGACTTCAGCGGCGGCGATGGTCAGAACAAACAGGGCCAAGACTTGGCCGTCATAGTTTGGTAAGCCCATGGTTCCTTGAGCTCTGGAGAAAGCGACCAAGGAGATGTTTGCAGCGCTAAGCATCATTTCAAGGCACATGAAGATCACAATGATATCGCGCCGGACGATGACACCGGCAAGTCCGATTGCGAAGAGCAGACCAGACAAAATCAAGTAATGAGTGAGCGGAATCATAATCGTGAAAGAGGTTAAATCGTAACGAATGATCTGGGATGCTAGTCGCGGTTGAATTTACGCGTAAGAGCGACGGCTCCGACGGTTGCGGACAGGAGAGTCAGTGCTGCGATGATGAGAGTCATGTAGTACTGATCGAAGAGGCGGAAGCCGAGCAAGGCCGTATCAGGGAAGTCGCCTTGTTCGAGTTGGCTCTTGATATGAGCTGTAGGAGCAACGGCGACGGCTTGGCTTGGATTGATGGCAGGAAGGTCAACTTTCAAGCCAGGAGCAGCTTGATGGCAGGAGCAACCAGGGCCACAGGGAGCAGCGCACTTCTTCTTGCACGTTTGATTGCAGGGAGCGATTGCCTGATCTTTAGCACAGGGAGCGCTAGGGGCAGAGGTGAGCTTGCCATCTTTGAGAGCGAGCTCATCAATAGCCTGGCCAGCGGACTGGACGAGGCAAGGAGCTGGAGCCTGGGAGGCAGGGAGAGTTTGGACGATGCCAATGACCTGAGCCAAGAAGAGCACGGCGATAGCTAAGCCAAAGAAGAGAGGAGCGCGTTTGCGGAAGACTTTTTCTTCAGCTTTGACGTTCATGGTCATGATGACAAAGGAGAAGAGAACGACGATAGCGCCCGTGTAGACCAGGATTTGGACGACTCCGAGGAAGTGAGCTCCGAGGAGGAACAAGATCCCAGCCGTAGCAGCAAAGGAGAGAGCCATGCTCATTGCCGAAGTGACCGGGTTGCGACGGAGCACAACGAGCAGGGCAAAGAGCGCAGCCAACACTGCAAACACGTAGAATAAAATATTTTGAATCAAAGGATCCATGATTTTAGAAAGTTAGGTGATTTGTCTCGATCAGTAGCAGGTTATTTGTACTGGTTCCACTTGTTGACTAGTCCCTTGCGGGTACCACCAATTTCATACAGCTTAGCTTTGTTGTGAATGGCACTAGCGCGAGAAGTAGGAGTGAGGAGATATTCCTTAGAGAGGAAGATCGCCTGTTCAGGGCAGACTTCTTGGCAGAGCCCGCAGTAGATGCAGCGCAACATGTCGATTTCGAATTCCTGGGGAGCTTTCTCAACCTTACTGAAAGAAGACTGAGGATCGATTTCGCCAGGAGTAATCTTAATAGCACGGGCAGGGCAGACAAATTCACAGAGTTGGCAGGAGACGCAGCGTTCGCGACCATCTTCACCGCGGACTAGAGAAGGCATGCCTCTGTAGTAGCTAGGCAAGTGGTCATCCCAGCGGTGTTCAGGGTATTGCATGGTGACACCGATACCAGAGCCACCCAACATTTCCTTGCCGTGAGATTTACCGGTTAAGGAGAGGTAAATATGTTTCAGCGTAATCAGTAGACCACCGATAACTGCTTTCAAATAAAACCTGTCGGAAAGACCGAGCTTAGGACGTTTCAGAATCTTAAAGGCCATAGCAGGATAGTGAGAAGGTGAAGATTACGGAATGAAGTAGAGGATAGCAGCTGTCAGGAAGATATTGACGAGAGCTATTTCAAAGAAGACGAGCCAACCAAGGCGCATGACTTGGTCATAGCGGAAGCGGGGAAGAGTCCAACGCACCCAGACGAAGAAGAAGACAAAGAAGAACAACTTCAAGACATAGGCGATCAGCTGGCAGATCACGGCCACCCAGTTAGCGACGGAGTCAGCAATCAGAGCGTCGAGACCGAAGCCGATGGACCAGCCGCCGAGGAACAAGGTAATGACCAGAGCGGAGCCGACGACCATGGCAGCGTATTCACCCATGAAGAAGAGAGCGAACTTCATGGAAGAGTATTCCGTGTGGTAACCACCAACGAGGTCAGTTTCACATTCGGACATATCGAAAGGCGTGCGGTTGGTTTCCGCGAAGACCGACGTGAGGAAGATGATGAAGCTGATGGCGATAGGAATCAGGAGGACCCAACGTTGGAGAGAAAGGCCTTCACCCCAGAGAGGAAGGAGCATCCAACCGTTGTCGGCTTGGTATTGAACCATGTCAGAGAGGTTCAAGTGACCATAGATCATCAGAAGAGGGATGAAAGAGAGGCCCATGGAGATTTCGTAAGAAATCATCTGAGCAGAAGTTCTCATCCCACCCAAGAGAGGGTACTTGGAATTGGAAGCCCAACCTGCCAAGACGAGACCGTAGACAGAGAGAGCGGAGACACCGAAGATCCAGAGAGGACCGATTCCGATGTTAGCAACGACCATATCGACGTTGCCGTAAGGAGTTTCCAAGTTGCCGGCGAAAGGAATGACAGCGGCAGACATCAGAGGAGCGGCAAGCACCAAAGCAGGAGCCACCCAGAAATAGACCTTGCGGACGAAGGGAGGGGTAAAGTCTTGCTTGAGGAAGAGCTTGGCGCCGTCGACGGCAGGTTGGAGGAGACCCATCAAGGGGATATCCTTATCCAAGCGGAGGAACTTAAGGAGTTCAGCGGCACGGCCGTCGTGAGGGAGACCCAACTTGTCCAAGAGGCCAACGAGAGGGACTTCCTTCTTACTACCGAAGGCGCGGAAGATAGAAAGCGGGATACCGACGCGGTTAGGGCCGACACGGTCTTGGATGAAAGCGCAGACTCGGCGTTCGACAAGAACGGCGATCGGCACGAAAGCGATCGTGATAGCGAAGCAGATCACTAATTTGATAATGACCGTGATCAGGTAGAACCAGATCGGATTGCTTAGCAATGAATCGAAGAATTGGAGAATGGAATCAAACATTGTCGTAAAAAAGTAGCTAATCTAAAATCAATAAGAATTAATGACCTTGGCGACCGTGTTCTCTTTCAATGAGAGGAATCGTTTCTCCCGTTTCAACGAGTTGATAACCAGAATCCCCAATAGAACCCCATGTGATATCCTTGAATTCAGCGATTTGAGCAGCGAGGAGTTTGACAACTGAAGGAACGTCCTTGATTTGAGCAAGGGATTCATCGTTATCAACCGCTACGCAGAGGTCGCGAAGGATTTCCCAGTCAGACTTGGCATTGCCAAGTGGAAGAATAGCTTGATTGAGGCGTTGGAGGCGGCCCGTGACGTTGATCATGGTGCCGTATTTTTCTGCGAAGGTGACACCAGGCAGAACCACAGCAGCCTTCTTAGCCGTTGGGCTAGCGCTATGAGCAATGACAGCCAAGTAATCCAACTTGTCCAAATCTTCAGTCGTGAAGCCAGCTTCAGCGGTGAGATCTTCGCCAATGACGAGGACGGCTTGGATAGATCCGTTGCGGACGCCATCGCGGATGGAAGGAAGCTGAGAGCCAGGGGAGGCGAGACCCAAGACGAGTTTAGCGCCTACCGTGTTCGGGTTCCTATCAGCGGAGATGAGCGTGTTATCGGCTTCACCCGTGCGAGGAACGATGTCGAGGTTGGTGACATTCAGCTTTTGAGCGAGTTGGCGGACGAAGAAGAGTTCTTCGTTGGTGCAACGACCGGAAGCAATGATAGCCGTCTTAGCAGGGTCAACGCGCTTGACAGCTTCAATCACAGAAGCGACGGCAGGTTCCCAGGTAGATTGGCGGTGAGGAGCATCCTTGTCGGACTGAATTACAGGCTGAGGGATACGCTGATCAGAATTGATGTACTTGTAGTTCAGGCGTTCCGAGTCAGGCATCCAGCAAGAGTTGACATCGTCGTTGCGGCGAGGAGTCAATCTGTAGATCGTGTTGCCACGAGACCAGACGGAAATGTTCGTACCGGTGCCGCAATCCACATCGATGGTTGGGGTTTCCTTGAGGAACCACACGCGCATCTTGAAGCGGAAATCCTTCGAGGTCATAGCGCCGACCGGGCAGAGATCGACGACGTTCATCGAGTAGTTGCTCGTCAGTTCGCGGCCAGGATAGATAGAGATCGCGTTAAAGGTGCCACGGTTCGTGATGGAGAGGAGTTCTTCACCAACGATGTCACGCATGAAACGAACGCAGCGGCCGCAGAGGACGCAACGTTCTTGGTCAAGCATGACGCGAGGGCCAATTTCCAAGCTCTTACCCTTCTTGGTTTTGTTTTCGCTGAAGCGGCCAGAGCATTGGCCGTGGTCAGACTGGTATTCTTGGAGTTTACATTCACCCGCTTGGTCACAGATAGGACAATCGAGAGGGTGGTTAGCCATGAGGAATTCGAGGACACCGCGGCGCACTTCCTTAGTCAGAGTGCTGTCGGTGCGGATACCCATGTTTTCAACTACTGTGTTAGCACAAGAGATGATGGGGCGGGGCATCCACTGGATCTTCTGGTATCCGTCGGCTTCATAGACAGGAGCTTGGCCAGGAGCGGGGCGAGGGGGCATCCCTTGCTCAACCAAGCACATACGGCAAGTCCCTGCGATAGCAAGCTTGGGGTGGTAGCAAAAGCGAGGAATATTTACGCCGATCGATTCGCAAGCTTCAATAATACGGGTGCCCTTAGGGAACATGTACCATTTCCCATTGATTTGGACATTAACCTTGCCTTGCTCGGCTGCAATATCCTTAGGAAGTTTTGGAGTTTCTTCGCTCATAGTGCGTGAAATGTTGGGATATCAGATAGAACTTATTCGCGGACAAGGAACTTAAGTTGTTCTTTCGCTTCAGGATTATGAGGCAACAGAGCGTTGATAGGCTTGGTGAGGGCCTCAAATTCTTCACGGAACTTAGCGACCATAGCTTGGGTAGGCCATGCGGCGGCTTCACCAAAGGCGCAAACAGTTTTGCCTTCAATTTGGTTGGCGACTTGGACCAGAAGATCAATATCTTCAGAGGAAGCTTGGCCAGCCAGAATGCGGTCAGTGAGTTTTCTCATCCAAGGGCAACCTTCTCGGCATGGAGTACATTGACCACAAGATTCGTGTGCGTAGAACTTGTTAATGTTATTGAGGATCCAAGGCATCGAGCGGGAATCATCCATAACGATGACGCCACCGGAACCAGACATTGAACCGCATTGAGCAATGCTGTCGAGATCCATGGGGATATCAAAGAAAGAGCATTCCTTGCCGTTCAATTTGACGGGGGCATCGCAGCGCATCACCTTAGAGGAAGAACCGCCAGGAATGACAGCCTTGAAGGTGCGGCCTTCGCGAGGGCCACCACAGAGGTCATAGAGGAGTTCGCCGTAGGTGATGGAACCGGAGATGATTTCGTAATATCCGGGGTGGACGACGTCGCCAGAGACACCAACGATACGAGTACCGGGAGAGCGTTGAGCGCCCACCTTCGAATAGGCTTCGCCGCCCATTTCGATGATGTGCTTGACCTGGCAGAGGGATTCCACGTTGTTCACGATGGTAGGGCAACCATAGAGACCAATAGCGGCAGGGAAGAAAGGAGGCTTAATACGAGGATAAGGGCGGACGCCTTCCAGGGAGTTAATGAGAGCCGTTTCTTCACCGCAGACGTAAGCACCGGCACCACGGTGGAGGTAGATTTCCAAATCGTAATCCGTGCCCAAGATCTTAGAGCCGAGGAAGCCACGTTCGCGGGCTTCGGCAAGAGCCTTCGTGACGATTTGAGCGGCTTCAGGGAATTCCTCACGCATGTAGATGTAAGCCAAGTGGGCACCTACAGCGTAGCAGGCAATGATCATGCCTTCGATCAACTGGTGAGGATCCTGGTGAACGATGCGGCGGTCCTTAAAGGTGCCAGGTTCGGATTCGTCACAGTTGCAAATCAGATAAACAGGCTTGGTATTATTCGGGGGAATAAACGTCCACTTGACCCCAGTTGGGAAACCTGCACCACCACGACCACGGAGACCAGATTTCTTAACTTCGTCAATGACGGCCTTAGGCTCCATGGAGAGAGCTTTTTTCAGCTGATCATAGCCACCTTCAGACAAGTAAGTATCGATTGAAGGGTCCCAGCCCACCCGATCGATATTGCGGTAAATCACACGATGTTCTTTAGCGTGTGGTTCTTTCCCGGGAAGATAGGTGATACTCATATTAGAAAGCTTGGTAAGATGTTTTGCTCAATCAGGCGTTGGCATACGTTGCAATCAACTCATCTGCACGGTCAGGGGTCATCTTGGAGTGCAAACGGTCATTGACCATCACATTAGGACCTTCACCACAGTTAGCGAGGCATTCGACGAACTCAATGCTCCAGAGGCCATCAGGGCTTACAGCGATAGGGTTCATGGCCTTGCGGTCGATGTGGAGTTTTTGGCAAAGGTTATCAACCAGTTCTTCGCTGCCGTACATGCCGCAAGCCAGAGTCTTACACACGCGGATGTGGAACTTACCTGGGCACATTTGGCGGAGGCCTGGATAAAAGCTAACGACACCGAGTACGTGTACTGGTGTCGAACCGATCTTTTGAGCTGTCCACTCGATGGCTTCTTTAGAGATGAAGCCGAATTGTTTTTGGATAACGTGGAGAATAGGCAATACAGCTGATTGGCTTTGGCCATCGGGATATTGAGAGATGAGGCGATCAGCTTCAGCGTCGAGTTCAGGAGAGGCAGAAAAGCTAGGATAGTACTGTTCTCCTGGGGAAGGGATGTGAGCGACAGCCCTTTCGATTGACGATTCTTGGTGAGCAGACATGGAAGTTAGAAAGGTTGAGTGGCTTAAATGGATGGATTGCGATTAACGTTAATACATACCAATTAGGATTCTTATCGGTCACATTCGCCCTGGACGAATGAGAAGGAGCCTAGAATGGCAGGAATGTCTGAAATCAGGTGACCTGGGATCAGCTTAGGAAGCATAGAGAGGGTGCAGAAAGAGGGAGAGCGCATACGCAAGCGGTTAGGCAAGCCACCGCCCTTCGAGTCGATCATGAATCCCAATTCACCTCTGGGGTTTTCAGCGGCAAAGTAGACTTGGCCAGCAGGAGCATTGATCCCTTCCGTCGTCGTCATGAACTGGCGGACGAGTTCTTCCATGCTCGTCAAAACTTTTTGCTTATCAGGAAGCGTTCCTTTTTGATTAACGATGTTAATCGGGCCATCGGGCATGGTCTTAATGACTTGGCGGATGATTCTCAGAGATTGTCTGAGTTCTTCCATGCGGACCAAGTAGCGATCGTAGTTATCGCCGACTTCCCCGACAGGTACATCGAATTCGTACTGTTCGTAGCCCAAGTATGGGGTGAGTTTGCGGAGGTCGCGTTGGACGCCACTAGCGCGAAGGTGAACACCCGTGAAGCCGTAAGCCAAGGCATCTTCGCGAGAGATCACGCCGATGTCCTTCATACGGTTCATGAAGATGTTGTTCTTCAGCAACAGGCTGTCGGCTTCGTCCAAGGTCTTTTCGCATTCATCGCAGAAGCGGAGGACATCCTTATCCATTCCAGCAGGAATGTCTCTGATTTGGCCACCGATGCGCGTGAAGGAAGAGGTGAAACGAGCACCCGTCAGCTGTTCGTAGAAGTTGTGAACCTTTTCACGTTCATTGTAAGCATACAAGAACACCGTCATGGCGCCAACGTCCATCGCACCAACAGCGATATCCAGAAGGTGAGAGGCCATGCGGGATAATTCCAAAGCGAGAACACGTTCAGCCTGACCACGTTCAGGCAATTCCCAACCTAACAATTTTTCTACAGCGCAAGCATAGGCAATGTTGTTAGAGAGAGGGGAAAGATAGTCAAAGCGGTCAGTATAAGGAACAAACTGGTTGTATTGAATAGTTTCACCAATTTTTTCAATACCACGGTGCAAGTGACCAATGACGGGATCACAGGATATAACTTCTTCACCGTCAAGTTCTAGAATCAAGCGCAAAACACCGTGTGTGGCGGGGTGTGATGGACCCATGTTTAGAGTCATCGTTTCACCTAATGCGCCATTAGTTTCTGCAAAGTAATCCGCCCCTGCCACGGGGTCTGGCATGACAAAAGTTTGTGTACGAGTCTTCATGGGAATGTCCGGACTGTCCTGAGACAGGATTGCGCCCCATGTTATCCGTACCATCCCGT
>CAYNVM010000043.1:0-13003 GCA_964400645.1 uncultured Akkermansia sp.
TTTAGCCGTGGCGAGTCATATCAACGAAGACCTCTTCAAGAGTCGGCACGTGGCGGTACATTTGGCGGAGCGGGCAGTGTTGGCCGACGATGATTTGGGCGAGCTTTTCACGGGTATCCGTGCCGGCATTGGCAAAGACCGTGACCGTGTGCCAGCCATCATCGGAAGTGCCTTCGTGAGTCACCTTGAGCACGGCATCGATCTGTTGGATCATGCCCATGATGGTCTCCAGGTCACCCTTGAACTCGATTTCAATGCGACCCGAGCGGCGGAGGTTTTTGGTCAGATTAGCCGGGCTGTCCGAGGCCTTAATGACGCCCTGATCGATGATGACCACCTTATTGCAGATCATTTCCACTTCGCTGAGGATGTGCGTGGAAAGGATAATTGTGTGCTCCTCCGAGAGCTTGCGGATGAGCTCGCGGATTTGGAGGATCTGATTGGGGTCGAGCCCGTTGGTGGGTTCATCCAAGATCAGGAGAGGCGGGCTGCCCAAGAGAGCATCGGCCAGGCCAACGCGCTGGCGGTAACCTTTCGAAAGCGTGCGGATCATCTTGCGGTGGACATTATCCAAGCCGCATTGCTCCACGGAATTGGAGACCGCATCCCAGATTTTGCTAGAAGGAATGCCCTTGAGACGGGCGCGGTACTTGAGGTACTCCGTGACGCGCTGGTCGTCGTAAAGCGGGACGTGTTCGGGGAGATAGCCCAGGTTCTTTCTGGCTTCAAGCGTTTGATTCACAATATCATAGCCAGCGATGGAGGCTGTGCCAGAAGTGGGGGGCAAATAGCCCGTGAGCATACGAAGGGTTGTCGTTTTGCCCGCACCGTTAGGCCCCAAGAAGCCGACGATTTCACCTTTGTCGATCGAGAAGGTCGCATCTTTGACCGCTTCGAAACGGCCAAAAGTTTTAGATAAGTGATCGGCTTTAATCATAGATGTCATTGGGGTCTCAGGAATACTAGGGTATTCCTTAAGAGTCTCAAGAGATTTTTCCCCCACGGGACGAATACGAATGGTCGTTTTTGAGGTTGTTTCAAGTGTTTGAATTTCTTATAACAATATCTTGTTATTCTGAATTAAACTTCTTGAACAGGCTTTGGGGATAAGCGACCGAGATCCGCTAATTCCGTTGTATACGCAAAGAGAGAGGCATCAGACGGGGGCGAGACCAGCACGGGATCATTGTGGTCCAGGTGAGCACGGCAGATCGCATGGAAGTCCGCCAGGTTAGAGGCACGGCGGATGCCCTTACCGAAGTCATCCGGGAAGCCGCAAGCGATGTAGATCAGGAACTTCTTCAGGCAATTGACATGCTTTTTCTCATCATAGTTCACGATGAGGCGAGCCATTTCCTGGTCGAGCAAGCCGATGTACTCCAAGAGCATATGGCCTGTGACAGAGGGCGGCGTTTGTCCGTTAAAGTGAGCGCGGAGTTGGTCAAAGATCCACGGATTGCGGATGGCGCCACGACCGATCATGAGACCACCCGGTTGAGCGAGATGCACCCAGGCGTCAGCGGTATCGATGCCGACCACGTTGCCATTGGCCATGACAGGGCAAGGCAATTCCTGGACGGCATAGGCGACCCACTCCGGATGCACCGGGCTGCGATAGCCCTCCTTGACCGTGCGGCCATGGATCGCGAGACGGTCCGGGGCGTGTTTTTTGATGATACGGATGATTTCGGCGAACTCATCCGGGGATTCCCAGCCCAGCCGGCATTTGACAGAGAACGAGCCCGCCGGGAGAGCATCACGCAGTTGGCCCAGCGTGGAATCCATGGAGCGCAACTTTTGGAGCATTCCGCCGCCGGCAAACTTCTTGCAGACCAATTGAGCGGGGCAGCCCATATTGAGATCAACGCCCGCCACGGGATGCTTCATGATATCCAAGGCGTCACGGACGAGAGACGGCGTATCGCTCCCGACGAGTTGGCCGAAGATCGGTTTGCCCGTGGGATTCTCATCGATGGAGCGCATCACGAAGGGATCCGGGCATTTCAAGTGAGGATTAGAGCGGAAATACTCCGTGATGAAATAGTCAGGGAGAGTGCCCAGAGCCGACAGGATACGAAGGAAGGCCAGATTAGTCATATCCTTCATAGGGGCAAGGGCGAGAAGCATGGCGTCTTGCATACAGGGGAGAGAGAGAACAAGCAAGACTCAAGCACGGGAGAAGGCACGAGAGAAGCGACGACAAACTTGACGACAGAGCCAAAGCCATAGAAGCTGAAGGCATGCAAAACGAGGGAAAACGAAAGTCACGGATCAACGTTCGACGCGCCGACGTGCTCGATCGCATCCAGGAAGAGGTGAGAACTCACTACAAGAGTGCCCTCGTGGATGCCATTCGACAGGCAGGGGGGCGACTTAGCTTGCCGCATACCCAGATTGTGTTGGCGCAGGAATTTGGATTTTGTCGAGGGGTGCAGCGCGCCATCGACATGGCCTACGCGGCACGCACGGTGTTCCCGAACGAGAAGATTTATCTGATCGGCGAGATTATTCACAATCCGGAAGTGAATCGGCGCCTTGACCAGATGGGCGTGATGCACTTGCCGTGGAAGACGCTGAACGAAGAGTACGAGCAGTTGCAGGAAGGCGACGTCGTCATCGTCCCGGCCTTCGGGGTGCCGACGGAATACATGGATTTTCTGGAGAACAAAGGCGTGGCGATTGTCGACACGACCTGTGGCGACGTGATGAAAGTGTGGCGCCGCGTGAAAGACTACGCCCAGCAGGGGATCACATCGATCATCCACGGCAAAGCGACGCACGAAGAGACCTCCGCCACGGCATCGCGCGCGTTGGGCGAGAACAGCCAAGGGAAATACCTTGTGGTGTACTCCAACGACGACGCCCAGTTTTTAGCCAACTACATCGCCAATGGCGGGGATTCTGCTGCATTTTTGGCGCACTTCAAGGGAGCGATTCCAGACGGCTTTGATCCCGACACCGACTTGGTTCGGGTGGGGTTGGCCAACCAGACGACGATGCTGAAGGGCGAAACCGAGATGATTCAGGAGGAGATTCGGCAAGCCATCATCAAGCGCGATGGCGACGACGCGAACTACCATGCGTTCGACACGATTTGCGGGGCGACCCAAGACCGGCAGAACGCCTTGTTCCACCTGTTAGAGCAGAGTCCGGACATCATGTTTGTGGTGGGCGGCTACAACAGCTCCAATACCACGCACCTGGTGGACATCGCCAAGGAGAAAGTGCCGACCTTCTTCATTGAGTCCGCCGCCTGCATTCACTCGCTGGACCACGTGGAATGCTTTGACACGAAGCTGCGCCAAGTCATCCAGACGAGCTTCCCGGACTGCGTGTCGGATTTGGAACGACCGCTCGTTGTGGGGATCACCGCCGGGGCGTCATGTCCCGGGAACTTGATTGAAGAGACGATTTTCCGCTTTGGGCAACTTCGCCAGGACACGATGAGCGACATCTTATCGGCAGCACAGTTAAACTGAGCGAAGAAAGAACGTTAAAAAAATCCCCAGTTGCAAAGGTCGCAACTGGGGATTTTTGTATTTAGGAAATGAGGAAAATCCTTAGATAGCCTTAGATGGCGACGCCGATGAGTTGGATCAACATCTTGGCGAGGATGGTCATGAGGATCAGAGCAATCGGGTAAGCCGTTGCGTAGCTCACGACAGGCGTTTGGGAATCGGTTTGGGAGGTGATGGCGCCCAGAGCAGGAGTGGAGGTCATCCCACCGCAGATACCGCCCAAGGTTTCCAGGATGTTCATCTTGAAGATTTTTGTGGCGATGAAGTAAGCCAGGATCATGGGGACCATGGCGCAAGCGATAGACATCACGACGACAGGGACACCGTAAGCGAGGACGGTTTCGACCAGAGCGCCGCCACCCTTCACACCGGCTGCGGCCAAGAAGAGGATGAGGCCGAGGTCTTGGAGGAGAAGGCGCGTTGGGCGAGGGATGTAACCGATCAACGGACCGATCTTACCGAAGTGACCGAGGATCAAGCCGAGGATCAAAGGACCGCCGGCGATACCCAAGGAGATGCTAGCGCTTCCAGGCATACCGATTTCGATAGAGCCGAGAAGGACACCGAGAGCCAAGCCGAGGCAGAGCGAGAGCAAGTCGGTTTGGTCAAAGGCCTGAGGACGGTGACCGACGATTTTGGCGAACTCATTGAGGCGTTCGGGGTCGCCGACAGCCATGAGGATGTCGTTTCGTTCCAGGACGGTGTCAGGAGAAGGGACAAAGGTGAAGCCCAAGCGAGAGACGCGAGAGATGACGATGCCGTACTTCTTGATGGTTTCCAGAGAGCGGATGCTCTTGCCAGCGATTTCCGAGCTACGGAGAAGGAGCTTGCGGCGTTCGCGTTCGATATCGCGGACATAGTTGTTGGGGACGAGAGAGCCCAACATGCGGATTTCCTGTTCAAGCTTATCGCTGCGGCCGACGAGCAAGACTTCCGTGCCGTTTTCGAACTTATCTTCAGGAGAGATAGGACCGAGACGGCCATCGCGGACCACGCGGGTGATTTGGCAACCCTGGCCATCGAGGAAAGAGTGATCAGCCACGGACTTGCCGATGAGATTGGGGTTCGTGATGGAGACGACCTTGGAGACGATGGTAGGTTCCTTGCTGTTCTTCTGATCCTTAGCGGCTTCAGCGTTGAGGTCGAACTTGAGGAGGCGGGGAAGCAACTGGACGAAGATCACGACGCCGATGACGCCGAAAGGATAGGCAATACCATAACCGATGGACAGCGCGGCGTTTTCGGCAGGGACATTCGTCAGCGTTTCAGCGGCGGCAGCCAAAGCAGGGGTACTGGTGCAAGCGCCAGCGAAGATACCGGCGGAGAGACCAGCAGGGATGTCGAAAATCTGAGAGCAGCCATACACCACCGCCACGGCGATGCAGACAATGAGAGCGGACAGAACAGCCAACTTGCTGCCTTGGCGAGCAATCGCCGAGAAGAAGCGGACACCTGCGCCTAAGCCCACGCAGTAAACAAATAAAGCGAGGCCAAAGTTGCCTACGCCATCAGGGATTTTGAGTTGGAGGTGGCCCGCCAGTAGAGCGATGAACAATACCCCCGAAGTACCAAGTGAAAGTCCGCATATTCGAATGGCGCCTAAGGCCATCCCTAGTCCTAGAACAAGGAATAAGATAAAATAGGGGTTTTGTAATAGGTTCATTTCTTCGAGCGCTTGTAGCGCGCGAGCCTATACTCCTATTTAGGAATTTTGAAAAGTAGATAAGTAATAAAATTTAGATAGAACACAAGAAAAGATATATCTTGTTATTTAATTGTGATAGTGTGCGTGCCATGCAAGATTGTAAGTCTGAACTAACTTTATGTAGATTTCGGATTAAGGGTATGTCGTGTGCGGGATGTGCCGCTCACGTCAAGCGAGCCGCCTTGTCAGCTCCAGGGGTTGTTGAGGCAGAGGTTGACCTCATGGGTGCGACATTGACGGTGCGAGCGGATGGCGCGGGATTTTCGCCCCAAGCCGTCGAGAGCGCCGTGAAGAAAGCCGGTTTTTCCGCCGAGCTGATGGATGAAGGGGCGGAGCGGTTGAAGGAGCAAGGGAACGACGAAGTTGCCCAGATGAAACAGAGACTCATTGCTTCGATCGTGTTGCTCATCCCCCTGATGGTTTGCTCGATGGTGGATTTAGGGATCCAAGAGTGGATCCAGTTGACGCTTGCTTGGGCGTTTGCGACAGCCATTGTGCTGTGGAACCGAGGCATGATGATTGCCGGGATACGGAAATTGATTACGGCACGTCCGGACATGGATAGCCTGATAGCCCTGGGAAGCCTCAGTTCCTATCTTTACGGATGTTACGGCGTGGCACAACTTCTGTTGCACAACCGGCACATCGACTCCTACTTTGATTCGGCAGGGATGATCATTGTGCTCATTAGTGTCGGGCGATATTTGGAAGCGCGATCGAAAGAGAAGAGCAACAAAGCCGTCAGAGAGTTGGTGCAACTCATGCCAGACGAAGCTACCGTGATCGTGGGCGGAGAGGAACGCAAAGTGAAGGCCAGCGACTTGAAGGTCGGGGATATCGTCCTCGTTCGATCAGGGGAACGGATTCCCGTTGATGGGGAAGTGATCGAGGGGCATGGCGAGGTCGATCAGTCAGCGATGACAGGGGAAAGCCAGCCCGTCGATTTGGGCGTTGGGGAGCGCGTGATGAGTGGAACCGTGAATCGGTTGGGGGTGATGAAAGTGAGAGCCGAGCAGGTGGGGCAAGAGACACGGCTATCACACATGGTGCAACTTGTGGAAGAAGCGGCGAGGAGCAAGGCTCCCATCGCCCAATTGGCCGACAAAGTGAGTGGCATTTTTGTTCCCGTGGTCATTGCGATTGCCCTTGTGACGGGCGTGACCTGGTTGCTGTTGGGCGAGCCCTTTGAATTTGCCCTGTCCTGTGCTGTGTCTGTGTTGGTGATTTCCTGCCCGTGCGTACTCGGACTAGCCACACCCATGGCCATCGTATTGGGGACGGGTCGAGGAGCGCAACTGGGGATACTCGTCAAATCGGCGACGGCTCTGCAAGTTTTGGGGGATGTAAATACCGTGGTGTTTGACAAAACTGGGACACTGACCAGTGGGACGTTGCAGATCGTCCAGGTGCAGACAAGGGGAGACCTTACAGAGACGGAGTTCCTGAGACTGGTTGCCACGTTAGAGCAAGCGTCAGAGCATTTGGTAGCTCAAGCCATCATCGACGAAGCCAAGAAACGCCAGTTGGTTCTGGCCGACGTGACCGATGTGACCATACAACCGGGGCGAGGCCTGGGCGGTCGCGTGGACGGAGTCGAGTACTGGGTGGGGAACAAGCAGTTGATGGACGAGCATGGGATTGCGCCCCTCTCCTTAGGTGAGCACTCGGACACGGGAACTTGTATTTATTTGGGGAGAGACGGCGAGTGTTTGGGCGAGATCGTCCTAGCCGATGAAGTGCGCGCCCAGAGCCGGGGAGCCATTGAGGAATTGACGTCGATGGGGGTGAGGAATGTGATGCTAACGGGCGACCGACAGGCGGTGGCAGAGCGAATTGCCCAGCAGTTGGGGATAGCTAGCTATGTGGCGCACGTGATGCCAGAAGACAAGGCACATGCCGTTGCGGAGCAGAAACACAAAGGCGAAGTGGTTGCCATGGTGGGCGATGGGATCAACGATGCGCCTGCGTTGGCCACAGCGGATATTGGTCTGGCGATGGGGACAGGGACAGATATCGCCCTTGAAGCCGCCGATGTCATTTTGCTGAGGAATGATCCGTCCTCCGTGCCGTTGGCGATTCGACTGGGGCAAGCCGTGATGCGCAATATTCGGCAGAACCTCTTCTGGGCCTTCTTCTACAACGTTTTGGGGATTCCTTTGGCGGCAGGGCTTTTCTTCTACCCCTTCGGATGGAAGTTAAACCCCATGATTGCCGCGGCGGCGATGTGTTGTAGCTCCATTTGCGTGGTGACCAACGCCCTGCGATTGCGTCGCTTCTATTCTGGTCATTGACCGCCAGGTTGGGGAAAGAAAAAGCTCTCGAGTTCGTGGGAACCCGAGAGCTTTTTGGTTGGGGTTGTGAGGAGAGTTACTTCACCGGAGTCGCTTCAAGGACGATCACTTGGAACGGTTGAAGCGTGATGGTGAGAGGCTTGCCAGCTTCGATGGTTTCGGCAGGCAATTGGTCACCCTTAGGTGAGGAGAGCGTGTACTTCACCGGAGCACCTGCAGGGAGTTCGAAGGCAGCGGAGGCTTCGAGGCTCCAGGTTTGAGGAACGGAGGCAGGGTTGCGGAGAGTTACGATGCCCTTGGCAGGAGACCAAGCGGCCCAGCCGTAGACCTGGAGTTGGGTAGGATCGCCACCGACCCAGTGCGTATCAACGAGCGTATCATTGTTAGCGCGAGCCCACTTCGCGGCGGCAGCCAGCGTATCCCATTCCTCTTGGGTGAGGAGAGAAGGACTGACGTAGATTTCCTGCATTTGGGTGCCGGAGCCGAAGCCAGACCAGATTTCATTGATGAGGTCGATGCCGCCGGATTCCGTCAAATTCTTAGCTCTCTTGGTGTAGATGACACCGTGAGTCATGAGAGAGTTGATGGGGAAGAGCGGGGAGACCGCCACATTGTTCGTGTAGATGTTAGCGTCACGGAACGTGATCCACATGTTGCGGTGAGAACCTTCGCCGTAGAAAGCATGGTCCCAGTTACCGCGCCAGATGGAATCAGCGATGCCGAACCAGAATGGGGATGCCCATGTACCCGTGGTGAGGTTGACATAGAGATCCGAGCGGACTTCGCGGAGTTCGTTGATCAGGGAGATGATGGCTTCGAAGTCGCTAGAGAACTTGCTGCCAGGCGTTTGTTGTTCGTTGCCGGAGGTGCCGTCGAACTTAAAGTGGTTGATGCCGTTTTCCTTGATCATGCGGATGCACATGTTCTTGAAGTGCTGATAGTACTTCGGACCAGCCAAGGAGAAGCCGGAATCATTGGTTTCGAACTTGCCTTCAGCGGCCTTGATGCGGTCATCCTTAGGTTGGCCATAGCCACCCCATGGGGAGAACCAGACGCCAGGGCCAGCGCCGAAGGATTCAGCGGCCTTGCGGACATTAGCGAATTCGTGAGGGAAGCCGTCGTGGAACTGCCACAAGGTCTTGCGGTCATCCCAGCCGTCATCCATCAGGAAGGAATCGATGACGACGCCACGCTTCTTAGCGAGTTCATTGCCGTAGGTGTTAACGACGTCGAGAGCCTTCTTTTCGTCGTATTCGTCAAAGTAACCGATATCGTACCAGGTGTTATAGTTGAGGAAAGCGCCGTAAGGCCTTGCACGTTCCTCATTGATGTAAGCCATTTGGAAGGTACGGCGGAGTTGGCCAGGAGCAGACACGCCCAAGACAGCGGAAACGGCAAGAGGGCTACCGCCAGGAGTGTCGAGCTTGCGGTTCAGCTGAGCCGTGATGCGACCATCATCTGCCTTGTTGACGGAGAGAGGGCTTTCAACGCCAGCGAAGAGACGTCCACCGAGAGCGGAGACAGGAGCGCCTTGGACAGAGCCTTCGACCTTAGCATCAGGAGCGGCGAAATCGAGGACGCGGACTTCGCGGACAGGAAGAGCGGCGAAGTTTTCCGAGTTGGTGGTCACCGTGATGCGGACGTAAGGCAAGCCTTCGTGGATTTCAGCGGTCCACTTGATGGACGTGCCGTTGCCGACCTGCAAGTTATTGGGGCCAGCGGCGATGCAAGCGAAAGGAATGGTGATGCGCTTACCGGCACGGCGGTCGACGAGGCGGCGAGCGTTCGGGTTAGCGGGGAGATCCTCGACGATAGGAGCGCCAGCTTGGAGGTCGCGAGCAGTGACGTAAGCGACAGAAGGTTCAGCGGACTTATCGCGGGTTTCCTTTTCTTGGCTCGTTTTAGGAGCATCGGGATCTTCGTTAACCGTGCTATATTCAAAGCCTAATTTAAAGACATCCGGGCCCAGTTCATAGGTGCGACCATTGATTTTGTCTACAAAAGTAAGACCGGAGAAATCGCGACCATTGAGATGGGGGTGGAGTTCAACAAAGTTATTAGAGAGACAAAGCATATCTGCGATGGATTGACTAAAGCCGGGCGTGTCAGTAGTAGGGGTGACTTCTGCATACCCAGGGACAGAAGCCAAACCGGACATGATCATGCCTAACGTGAGAAAAGTGGTGGGCGTTTTCATGAATGGGAACGTTCGTACCATGAAAGAAATGACATTTCAAGGGAGCAATCCGCCCTCTGATTCCTTTTTTTATTTGGCTTATGAGCGAGGGTGCACGGTGATAAATAGGAAGAAAGACGAACAGAGGGCTTAGCAAATAGAGGTCGCTATGCTAAACATGCGCTTGCTATTGCCAGGAAATGCTGTACCCTGTTTCGTCATTTAATTTAACGATACAGATTATGCCAGACGCCCGATTCCAACCATTGCTAGGGTTCAGAGATTTTGCTCCTGCCGAATGCGCTGTTAGGAACTATTTGTTTGACGTATGGCGACACGTAGCAAAGCGTTACGGATTTAGCGAATGGGAAGCACCTACTGTTGAATCGACCGAACTTTATTTGAAGAAGACGGGTGGGGAATTGCCAACGCAACTGTTTCGTTTCCAAGACCAAGGCGAACGCGACATTACCCTTCGCCCTGAGTTGACAGCTTCCTTGGGACGCATTGCCGCTGGTTATCAGCGCGAATACCAGAAGCCACTCAAGTGGTTCGAGATTGGCTCCTGCTTCCGCTATGAGAAGCCACAGAAGGGGCGTATGCGCGAGTTCTACCAGTTCAACGCCGACATTTTGGGCGAAGCCACAACGGGTGCTGACGGCGAATTGATCTCGCTGGCCATTGACTGTATGCGCGAATTGGGATTCACGGCCGACGACTTTGTTGTGCGCGTGTCCGACCGCGAAGCTTGGTTGCGCTTTGCCGCGGATCACAAGGTTGCTGCAGATGACGTTCCGACCTTCTTGGGGATTGTCGACAAGTTTGAACGCGATCGTCCGGAAGAATGCCAGAAGAAGCTCGACGCCTTTGGGATTTCCCGCGACGAGCTCGTGCAGTTCATTGAGAATCCACCGGCAGGGATTTCCCCTCACTACGACGAATTGGTGACCAACCTGCAGGCACGTGGGCTGGCTGAATTTGTTCGCCTGGACCTCTCGATTGTCCGCGGCTTGGCCTACTACACCGGGCTTGTGTTCGAAATCTTCGACACGTCACGCACGTTGCGCGCGGTGGCAGGGGGCGGTCGCTACGACGAATTGATTGCCGGCTTGTCAGACAATGCGGTATCCATGCCCGCCACGGGATTTGCCATGGGGGATGCGGTGATCACGCACCTCATTCAGCAGACGCCCAAGGCCAAGGCCTTGATGGATGCAGCGATTGCGGCTTCTGGGTGCGACTTATTTGTCGTGGTTGCCGACGAAGACAAGCGCACGGAAAGCTTGGCATTGACGTCTGCGTTGCGCGATTTGGGCTACAAGACAGACATGCCGTTGAGCAAAGCCAAAGTGGGCGCCCAATTCCAGCGAGCAGAACGCGCCGGCGCCCGATACTCCATTGTTGTGGGACGCGACTACCCACAAGTAGAACTCAAGAACATGGCCGACCGATCGAGCGAAGTGCTCAGCACGGAAGTGCTCTTTGACCAGTTGGCAGGACTTTTGGGCGACTAAAACGAACTTTAACAACCACTCTAAACACTACAGCTTCAGATTATGAACAGCTACCGAACTCACACATGCAATGAACTCCGCCTGACCGATGTGGGCGCGGATGTTACGTTGATCGGATGGGTAGATTCCGTTCGCGACCACGGTGGGGTCATCTTCATTGACCTTCGCGACCGCTCCGGGATTACTCAAGTCGTGTTCCACCCGGATACCAACGCCGAAGTTGCCAAGCTTTCTCAGACGCTTCGTTCTGAAGATATGATTCGCATTTCCGGTAAGGTATGTGAACGCCTCAAGACCGATACGGTTGATACGACGAATGACGACTTGCCCACGGGTAAGATCGAAGTTTCAGCGACTGTCCTTGATATCATCAACAAGTCTGAAGTTCTCCCCTTCCAGTTGGATCGCAACATCTCCAACGAAGACCTTCGCTTGAAGTACCGCTACCTTGACTTGCGTCGCCCAGAAATGGCACGCAACATGATGATTCGTCACCGTGTGACCAAGGCTCTCCGCGACTACTTGGACCAGCAGGGCTTCTTGGAAATTGAAACGCCTATCCTTTCCAAGTCCACACCAGAAGGTGCACGCGACTTCCTCGTTCCATCACGTTTGTCCCCAGGCAAGTTCTACGCCCTTCCACAGGCACCACAGCAGTACAAGCAATTGCTCATGGTGGCTGGTTTGGAACGCTACTTCCAGATTGCCCGTTGCTTCCGCGACGAAGACCTTCGTGCTGACCGTCAGCTTGAATTCACACAGGTTGATATTGAAGCCTCCTTCATCACGCCAGAAGACATCTACAGCTTGGTGGAAGGTGCGCTCAAGTTGGCTTACAAGGACGCTATCGGCGTAGACATTCCTACTCCATTCCCACGCATGACGTGGAAGGAAGCCATGGATCAATACGGATCCGACAAGCCCGAACGTCGCTTTGACATGAAGTTGACGGACGTGTCCGACATCTTCACCAACAGTGGCTTCAAGGTCTTCTCCGGCGCTATCAAGAACGGTGGCGTTGTGAAGGCTATCAACGCCAAGGGATTCTCCAATCCATCCGTTGGCCAGATCGATGCCTTGACGAAGACCGCCATGGGCGCAGGCGCCAAGGGTCTTGCCTACATCAAGGTTCGCGAAGACGGTTGGAAGAGCCCGATCACGAAGTTCCTTTCCGAAGAAGAAATCAAGGCACTGACCGAAAAGCTCAACATCGAAGTGGGCGACTTGGTCCTCTTTGCTGCTGGCGATTGGGAACAGTCCTGCGAAATCTTGGGTCGCGTACGTCTTCAGTGCGCCGAATTCATGGAATTGCTCAAGGACAACAAGGAACTCGACTTCTTGTGGGTGATCGAATTCCCATTGATTGGATGGGACGACGAAGAACAGCGTTGGGTGGCTATCCACCACCCATTCACTCGCCCGGTCAAGGAAGACGAAGAGAAGTTGCTTAAGGGCGAATTGAGCAAGGATCTCCGCGCTCAGGCTTACGACGTTGTCCTCAACGGCACGGAATTGGGCGGCGGTTCCATTCGTATCCACGAACGCGACTTGCAAGCTGCTATGTTCCGCACCTTGGGCATCTCGGATGAACAGGCTAAGGAACAGTTTGGTCACATCTTGTCCGCATTCTCCTACGGCGCACCTCCTCACGGTGGTCTTGCCTTGGGTCTTGACCGCTTGGTCATGCTCGTTTGCGGTGCTGAATCTATCCGCGAAGTGATTGCCTTCCCGAAGAACAACCGTGGCGTTGATCTGATGAGCGATTCTCCTGCTCCTGTGGAAGAAAACCAGCTCCGCGA
>CAYNVM010000044.1:0-12852 GCA_964400645.1 uncultured Akkermansia sp.
TACAGGAAAAGGCCACTGGAATCCAGTGGCCTTTATTTGGTGGAGCATAGCGGGTTCGAACCGCTGACCTCTTCAATGCCATTGAAGCGCTCTACCAACTGAGCTAATGCCCCATCGACTGATGTCGTGGTGTCCTTGTTAGGACGGAGGGGAGACTACACGAATCCGCTCTGGTTGACAAGATTTTTTTGCCTGGTTCGGCAATTTTCCTCATTTCGAGAAGCAAAAACAGAGCAGCCTCGCAAGACTGCCCTGTTCTGGAAAGACAATGAATTGACCTAGAGAGGATGGACTTAGTGTTCGCAGTGGCAATCATCGCCACAGTCACAATCGCCATTGCAATCATGGCAGTCGCCACCACAAGAGCAGGAAGCAGACATTTCTTGATCGCGCTTGATGGAGTCAGCAACTTCCTCTTCGGTAGGAGCACGGCCCAAGTCGATAGCAAGGCCAACGTGACGGCTGATGAGCTGGCAAATGGATTCGATCGTACCACGAGCTTCAAGGAAGCCACGGGCAAGATCATTCTTCACAACGGCTTCGCGAAGTTCATCAAAGTGAGCGATTTCTTCCTCGGTAGGAGGCATACCAGCGAGGTGCTTGTTGCGAAGTTCTTCGCCATAGGAATTAACTTCTTCGAAAAGCTTAGAGGCTTCAGGGTTTTGGAAGAACAAGCCGATACGAGCCTTAGCTGCTACAACAGGCTGGGCATTAGCAATGGCATCGCAAAGTGCAGTTGTGGCACTCAGAATCTCGGGTGTCAGAGTGGTATTCATATCTGGGCGTATTAGAGCATAAGAAGCGCCAACGGATCAATCAGGAATCCTGACATCTTCAATATTGAATAGCTTACCCTTCTCTCCGTCATTTATTGGGTCGCCTTCAATGGTGCGTCGTGTTAGGGTTTCTGCCATGAGCGATATTGCAATACTTGGACTAGGAATTATCGGGTCAGGAGTCGCCAAGCATCTGGCTTCTCAAGGGATCTCCGTCACTGTATGGAACAGAACTCCCAAGCCTGAATTTACCAATTCAGTAGCCACTCTTGCAGAAGCTGCCCAAGCATCTACCATCATTTCCCTTTACCTCAAAGACCGCACGGCCTGTCACGAAGTCCTCGATGCCTTGGCTCCCTTCCTGACATCTAGCCATATCATCCTCAACCACTCCACCATTGATCTATCCACGGTCAAAGAACTCGCACAGAAATGCGCTCAAATTGGCTGTGCCTATTTAGACGCACCCTTTACAGGCTCGCGAATTCCAGCTCAGAATGGTACGCTGAATTACTATGTTTCAGGAGACCAAACAATCTTGGATCAAGTGAGGCCTCTGCTAGAAGCATCATCTCAACACATTCTCTACGCTGGAGAACTGGGGAAAGGAACAGTCTTGAAACTCGTCACCAATCTCTTGTCGGCAACGATGGTTCAAGGCTTAAGCGAAGCTCTTGCCATTACAAAATCCCAAGGGCTCACGGTCAATGATCTCCTTGAAGCCATGAAACTCAACGTTGTCATGTCTCCACTGGCAGCCTTTAAGTTGCCTTACATGGACAAACAAGATTTCTCACCTCACTTCTCATTAGACAACATGCGCAAGGACAGTACCTACGCCATTGAACTTGCGGAACAAGCAGGCATAGAACCTCCTATGATCAAGCTTGTCTCTGAACTCATGACGAAGCTCTGCCAGGAAGGACTCGCCCAATCTGACTTTTGTGCTCTGGCGGGTCAATTCTCTGAGAAGTAAGCCTTCTGCACTCCCGTAAAATGCCCAAAGCCCCGGACCTCTTCAGGTTCGGGGCTTTGTGTTATCGCTCAATCACTCAGAGGAGCTATTACTTCTCTTCAGTGTAGAAGATCTTGTAGAATTTCAGACCGTATTCAGGATCAAAGCCCTTTTGCATGAAGTTGCCGTTGCCGTGGACATAGATGCTGTAATCCTTGTCCAACTTAATCACCTTCTTCATGAAACGGCTCGTCTTCTTAACGGCTTCCTCGGCTATGGGGAACTGATCCCAATCGTCGAGTCCATCGTTCTTGCACGAAAGGAAGTCAGAAAATTCACGGCGAGTATCTTCGTCAGCAAAGACGGTTTCAGCGTATTCTTTGCGGTCAAATTTCTCTTTCTCGCGGAAATAATCGACGGTTTTGTCCATCGCTTCCATCTGCGTTTCCTTGAAGCTTTCCTTCTTCTTGGGGAGTTCCTTCGTCAAAAAGTCTTTCACGTTCTTCACCGTATGTTCGGTGTAATAGCGACTGTCCTTGCGGACGGTGGCACACAGGAATTCGTCCATCCAATAATTCGCACGTCGGCTTCCCTTGCTTGTATTGTCAAAGACACTGAGGACAAATCCCTTATCTCGTTCAGCATCCAAGATGAGGCAACCTTTATCCATGCGGTTGATGCTAAACCCTTCACTGCGCTCGACATGGAATCCCGTTTCATCTTCCACTAAGTTGATGAACGTTTCCTTCACTTCAGATTTGAAAATCCCCAAGGCCTGTACTTCCTGCCCGTTCCAGTAGCAAGAATCAATTCTTGCCACATAGAGGTCTCCATCCTTCACCTGCGGATGCTTGCTCGCATCGTGGAGGATCTCGCCAATCTCGCAAGAAGCTTCAATGAATGATTTATCTCCGTCAAACAAAGCTCGTGCTTGAGCGCAAACGGACTCTGGCTCTTCAAGTGCCCCCTGAGTAAACACGGATAGATCTTGAGATTTCAATGACGCAAAGAAAAAGCGAGCCAACAGCTCACGCATTTCGCCATTCAAAGCGACCTCTTCTTCGGAGAACTTGTTCTTCTGATCGCTAGACTGACTAACGATGCGGTGAATGATGAGGCGGTCTATTCTTGCTTGCGAAACGTCAATGATCATGGCTCGGAATTATGCTCAGATCTCTGTTTCACGCAAGAGGGAACATTTCCTCACCACTAAGCCCAAGCCCATTCAAAGCTGAGCAATGGCAGGAACGAGTTCTTCGGCAATAAGACGATATCCTAACTGAGTAGGGTGTAGGCCGTCTCTCGTTGCTCCTTCAATGAGTTGTCCCGTTGAATCTAAAAGACGACGTCCTGGATTGGCAAAGTGCAAGCAGGTCACACCTTTGTTACCTTGGAACTCGTCAACGAGCTCTCGAAGTTTCTCGTTGATGGCGTCTATTCTATCGTTCCAATCGCTCGTAACCTCCGTCACCTGCCGAGGATATATTCCCTGAATCAAGAGCTTCGCCTTAGGCAGACGCTCCATGAACTCGGTAATGATTTTTTCTATCCCCATCACAATTTGCTCATTCGTGTTCACTGATAGGTTGTTCGTTCCTATCAAAAGCACGCAACGAGCCTCGGGATGGACTCCCTCGAGCTCTCCGTGTTGCATGCGCCAGAGCACATTCTCTATGCGGTCATTACCAAATCCCAAATTGGCCACCTGCTCTTCCCCGAAAGAACGATTCCATCCCTCGGGATCGACTTCCATGTAGTCAGGCCGATTCGGATCACTGGGCAAACCACCCCAAAAGTGAGTGATAGAGTCTCCGATCAAAATGAGCCTAGGATGTTCAGTCCGGACGAGGTCACAAACAGCTCGATGCCGAGTCCCCCAGTCGTAAGCACTGAAATCCCTGTTCTGCGTCCGTGGAACTAGCACGGTAGGAGTTGCCTCAGAGTCTTGATGACCTCTCGAAGTCGTTACTGACAAGACCTCTGAAATAGCCTTACGGCCGAGAAACGCTCGGAATCTAACAGTTGTTCCTGGATCACAGTAAACAGGCGCCAAGTACTCACCTTGGATAAACAAAAGACGAGGTCCATCCCACGGGAAACAGTAACGCAAAGTCGTTCCAACAGGAGCCAGAGGAGTAAGCTCTGCCACCAAGCCACCATCTTCCTGTTCACGAACAGAAAATAAAGAGTCCGTCATGGCCGAGAAACATTGTTCATGTGATCGCGTATCATCTGACGCCCGATGGTATCATGCGGATCATTTTCATCGACGTACGTTTGCATCTGGCAACAGGAGAAACCATTAGGGCATCCCAACAAGTTCTCATCGTCCTCGTGTGCACCTTTATCACCCAAACGTTCAGGGATCTTCAGTTCAACGGGACGAATGGAGCGTTGCCAAATAACGAGCACAATGGCTAATACCAAAGCCAAAATTCCAACGCCCAACTGAGTGGCATTCTGAATGCAATAGGCCTTAAAAGTTTCAATCGCATCAGCCATGGCGCTTCGCTTGGGAGGAGCTGCCTCGCTGTACTGGATTTCAACAGATGGAATATCTACTTTACCTTCTTCATGCTCCGTTGAAGGCGTCTTCTGGGCGGCCGAAATCAAAGCTGGCTTCACTAAGATAACCATGGCACTCATCGCCTCGGTCAACTCGTCAATGGGATCTGTGTAGCGCTGCGCATTTTCCTTCACTCGTTGCAACAAAACGCGCCGTCCGAAATCACCAATTTTGTCGTTTAAGACGCTATCACATGCAATCTGCATGGATTTCACATCGCCCAAGTGAACATGCAACAACATGCATCGTTCTTCTGGAGCAAAGACCTGACGTGCCAATGTCGGCGCATTCACCTCAGCTGGCACCTGCTGATCCTTGGCGAAAATGCTCACGTACAAGCGAACCTTGTAAAGCTCGTAAATCCTGTTGATGAGATTCTGGACATCCTCTCGCTCAATTTCTGTCAGAAATCTCTGCGGATCAAGTAAACCATCTCCATCTGGTTGCAAGTACTCTGGCAAAAAGCGGTCAAGAATCTGAGTGGTATCAACTGGGAATGGATCCACCACGGACGTTTCCTCGACCACAGTCGTCGGTGTGGGCGCAGGAGCTGACGTCTGTTGAGCATCGAGACTGGGAAGGACAAATTCAGCCTGTTTCCACCACGTGCCCTGCATGACCAATTTCTGGTCATGCTCTGACCAAAGAGGCATCCCTTGTTCATCAACCCCGGGCAATGGCTCCTCTGCAACAGGCTCCTGAGGTGCAGGAGATGGTTTAGGCTTGGGCTTGTTGGATGGACTCGAGGTTCGGGCAGACGATGCTCCCCTCTGGGTATTACTCCCAGAGTTGCTTCTTCCGTTCCTATTGCCATTCCTGGTCTGCGTCTGTGAAGACCGGTTCGATTGCCTTGACGTCGATGGCGCTGCTTGGACAGTGTCCATGGCCAACCATGTCGTGGCCAAAAGCGCAATACCTACGCAATGCACCATTCGCCCCACAAATCTCCATGATCGTGGGAGAAGACTAGGTTGGAATCCATCAGTCACGACGGCCCTCACTCCTTTCCCTTGATGAGGTAATTGAAGATTTCCAAGGTGGTGTGGCTTGGGTTTTCGTTTCCTGTTCTGTCTTGTAAGCCTCTTGAGCCGACTTAAGTGTCTTCCATTTCTGCCGACGAGCATTGCCCACCACGTGCCTCACGGCAGCCTTCATGATCTTGTTAATTCCATCAACGATCATGTTGTCGTGCATCTGCAGGCTTCCTGCGGTCAGGCATGAGGCAATGGATTCATCCACATACGCATTGAGGTGATATCCCCATACAAAATTGGCTCGCTTCATGCGTACATCCGCAAAAAGCGTTAACATCCATTTGGGATCAATTTCCTCCTGAGGTCTATCTCCAAAGTCCGCTTTGTTGAGCCTCATGTTGTTGAAGTACCAAAGTGGCTTCTGAATATATTCCTGAGGTCCAACATTGAGGAAACATACCGTCAAAATGGCGGGACGGATGCGTTTCTCAAGGGTTTCCAACAGATGTTCCAACCGTTGTTGTTGTGCATGACGAATGGCCCCTGATAGGTTCGTCACCCTCCCAAAAACAATATGCTCCTCACCAAACCGGTCATTCAACTTCTTGAAGCTGAATCCACAGGTCGGGCACTCGTTCTGCTTCTGAGGAGAGAAGATGTGCTTACAGCCCGGACACACAGGAACACGCCACATCCGACACGTCGGACACAGCCGTTCATGGTCTGAAAATGAGCTATTGCAATAGGGGCACGTAGGCACGGCCGAGATTCTAGTTATTCCCTCCCTTACTGAAAAGATTTTTTAATGCCTTTGTCGTGATTCTCAACCTCAAAATTTAAAGTATTAAATCACATGTTCATCCACTAAAACAATCTCATCACAATCCACTTGTCTTCAATCACTAATAAATTAGCACTCAACTTTTCCCAATATATGCCAACAAGATACGGTAGCACTTATTTGACCTGTTGATCGGTTCCTTTATCTAGTTGCTCTTTGAAGAAGTCTAAAAGATAGCCAGGTGTGAGAATCTCAGATGTTATCTGAGGTGTCTTTTCCCCAGGGACATAGAGGACATTGACTGGTACACTACGGCGATTCAACGACTTAAGTGCCGCATCAATAGCAGGGTTAGGTTGCGTTTTGTCAGCTCGCAACAAGACGACCTCTTTGCTTGCTAGCAGATTCATCACGTCGGCGCTATACGCAATCTTCTTGTTAGATTGGCAGGTCAAGCACCAGCGTGCCGTAAAGTCGACAAAGACGGGATGGCCTTCGTCCAAGGCTTCTTGCACGGCTTCAGGACTCCATGTCTGCCATTCAGGCCATTTCCCCTGCTCGCTAAATGGGTCTGCATCAGATTGCTGACTGGGTGGCAATGAAAGAGCAACGCCCACAGCAGCCATAATTAGAGCAACAATTAATCCAATGATTCTTGTGCGACGCAATCTATAGATGGGGCACCAACGACCATACACCCACCAAGCCGCACAGAAGAGAATGAGCCCCATCAGGGCATTAAACAACTGTCCTGCTTCAGAGAAGTACCCCATGCATACCCAGAAGAGCCATGCGGCCGCCGCAAACAGGAAGAAGGATAAGCCCTGCTTGAAGGATTCCATCCATGCCCCTGGCTTCGGCAATTTCTGGACCAAGCTTGGGAAAGCCCCTAGCACAATGTAAGGTGATGCCATCCCCAATCCCATGCAGGTGAAGACAATCCACATCCCTACAGAAGACAATTCTAGAGCCGGTGCAATCGCTGTCCCCAAGAAGGGAGCGCTACATGGCGTAGCCACAACGGTTGCAAGAACCCCTGACCAAAAAGAGCCTGCATAACCTTCTTTAGTCGTTAGTTTACTGCCTACACCCGTAGTGCCGACGCCAATTTCAAAGATGCCAAACATGCTCAGCCCAAGCACGAGCATCAGCAACATCAAAACATAAATCACATAGGGATTTTCCATCCAAAAGGCCCAACTCACGGACTGGTTGGTTCCAGTCAAGCCTGCCTTCAAGGCAATCAGTAGCCCCGTCAGCACCCAAAATGAAAGAACTACACCAACCACAAAGGCACAGGCATGAGCCAACACCTTGCGACGTTCTCCGCCTCCTAAGCGGACAAAACTGAGTACTTTCAGCCCAAGAACGGGGAACACACAGGGCATCAAGTTGAGAATTAAGCCACCTAAGAACAAGGAAGCGGCAATCGTTAACAAGCTTTCATTGCCACCAACTGATACGTTTTCAGTTGAGACTTGGTCTGAGGCGACGGGAACATCAATAACAATTCCCTGACCTGAAACAGCCAAAACACCATCTAACTTCGTTAATGCTGGCAATGTTCCTTCGTCAGGAGCTTGCTTATTGGGATACATGCAATCGTCATTGAGATTGCGCGTCATGTGAAGAGTGTAGCTACCATCAGCTCCTGCCTCCCACGTCTGAGGTGCTGTCGGCATTACTTCGCCATCCAATGAGAAAAAGCTCACCCCATCAGTTGGTAAGGAGGCCTTCTTCCCAGGATAACACGTCAGACTGATATCATTACCTTTGATGGAAGCCTCCGTTCGGATTCCATCAGCCCACTCTGGTGTATCTGCACCAATAATCCCGTGCAACAAGTTCCTGGCATCAGTCGTCGCCTCGCCTTGCCCTCTATCCAGTTTCAGGGTCAACACCTTCGTTTCTTCAGGCAAGCACTGTCCATCTCGACAAGCTTGCCACGTCAGCGAGAGAGCCCAATCTGCAGAGGCTGGCGCCTCTTTCTCAGGAGTCACCTTGAAGGCTACTTTTGCCGTCGAATACCCATAAAAAATTCCCAAGTCGGTCTCACCGCGTTCTGGCACACTCCAATAAGGTCCTTCAATACGGAAGCCAGTCACAGGAGCCAATTCAGCATGCATGGGCAACCCAACTGTTCCAGGATTGCTAAAATAAGCATGCCAATGTTCAGCCAATTTGAGTTCGGCAACGATGTAGAAACTGTCCTGATTGTAGCTCTGAACTGTAGCCTCAATTTTAGTCTGAGCTCCGGAGTCCTCATCCTCTTGTTCAAGACCAGGAATGCCTGACAACCCAGGAATCCCCGTCAACCCTGTTAACCCTGATTCTTGAATAACTCCACTAGCATCCTGACTGCCCCACGTTGCTGGCATCACGGTCATAGCACATGCAACGGCATAAACTAAGAATCGAAGCGGTCTAAAACTCATGCGGCAACCCTAGCGAATCACTCTCTAAATGACAATCTTTTGGGGATTGCAATGCCTATTGCGCCGTATAGAATCCATGACATGGTTAAAACTATCACTCGTTATGAAGGCAACTTGCGTTGCTCTGCTGTCCACGAACCTTCTGGTGCTCAAGTTTACACGGATGCACCCCTTGATAACCATGGCAAAGGAGAAAGCTTCTCTCCCACCGACCTCGTAGGTGCAGCCTTGGCTGGTTGCATGATGACGATCATGGGTATCTTTGCTGAACGCAAGGGACTTGACCTCAAGGGTCTCACCATTGAAGTGGGCAAGTCGATGAATGCAGATCCTCGTCGCATCGGCCAACTGGAAGTCACCATCAACGTACCCCTTCCCGCTGATCACCCTGATAAGGATGCTATCATCAATGCCGCTCTGACCTGCCCTGTCAAACGAAGCCTCAATCCTGAAATCCAAATTCCTATCACTTGGAATTGGATTGGCTAATCTCTTTAGCTCTGTAAGCAAAGATCCTCTAGGAACTAAAGCTGTTCCTAGAGGATCTTTTATTTACTCAAGACATTTACTTTGAACGTTCGGCGTAGTCGTTCTTCTGATCATCCGCTATAGGGCCAACAGCAAAATAATGAGATTCTGGATGAGAGAAGATCAAAGCACAAACCGAGGAGGCAGGAGTCATCATCCACGATTCGGTCAATCCCATGCCAGCTCTCTCTGGAGCACCCAATAGCTCAAAGACCTTCACTTTTTCATGGTGATCGGGTTGGCTAGGATAACCACAGGCAGGACGAACTCCTTGTTCACTAGGAATTCCCCAAAGTTCGCGAATGCGCTCATGGGCAAACGAAGCAAAGGCCTCAACAAGGCGATCGGCTAGTGAGGCAACAACCAAGGCTCGGTAAGAATCATGCTGGGCTTCCAATTCCTTACCCCAAGCGGCTGCGCCATGAATGCTGACGGCCATCGCCCCGATGTAATCGGCATACCCTTCAGGAGCAACAAAGTCAGCTAATGCGGTAGAAGCTTTACCTGGAGTGCTCTTCTGACGGCGCATCGTCAACAGAGTCATTAACCTATTCTGGCGTTCTTCATCAGTCCACACGGCAATGTCATCACCCACAGCATTCGCAGGGAAGAGCCCCACCACGCCTTTGGGCTGATACCTGTTGTCGCGTACGGCCAAGCGCAACATTTCCTTGGCATCCCGATACAGTGAATTCGCCGCTTCAAGTTTCACAGGATCATCGCATCGGAAAGTTTCTTCCTTAGCATTCCAAATGCCTTTCAATTCCCAAGCATGGAAGAATGGAGCCCATTCAATGCGTGGAATCAAATCTTCAATGGATACGTGGAAATGTGGTTCGTTGTCGCCCGAATGGCAATGGCAAGCCGTCCCGTGTGCAAAGAGTCCACCAATCGTCACAGGCCCAAGCAAGCGAGGAACAGGAGGCACGTAGTTTTCCCATGCCACAGAGGGCTTCCATGCATTTGCTCTGGCTTCAGCTAAACTAAGCATTTCGGGAGCCTTTCTGTTCTCAAAACCATCTCGGAGATTGGCTTGATGATCGCGATAGTTGGCGATGTACTGCTCGCTTTCGGAACCTAACAAGGCGGCTGCGGCAGGCACCACTTGGGAAGCATCCACCGTATGAACCACGGGATTGGAGTACTTGGGAGCAATCTTCAGTGCCGTGTGCAAATCCGATGTTGTTGCGCCACCCACCATCAGCGGGATGTTCATTCCTCGGCGTTCCATTTCCTCTGCCACATGGCTCATCTCCTCTAAGGACGGTGTAATGAGCCCTGAAAGCATTACGATATCTGCCTTTTCCTGTTCGGCTGTATCCAAAATTGTATCGCAAGGAACCATCACTCCAAGGTCGAGCACTTCAAAGCCGTTGCAACCTAAGACCACCCCTACAATATTCTTACCAATATCGTGGACGTCTCCCTTCACTGTTGCAATGACCGCTTTACCTGCCTTAGCTGCTTTTGCCCCTGAGTTCTGCTCAATCAGTGGCGTTAACCATGCCACGGACTGCTTCATCACTCGCGCACTCTTCACCACCTGAGGAAGGAACATTTTACCATCGCCAAACAATCGGCCTACCACCTTCATCCCGTTCATCAGAGGGCCTTCAATAACAGCCAAAGGAGAACCTAATTCTCGATAAGCTTCCTCTGTATCCTCGTCGATGTACTCTGTGATCCCCTTAACAAGGGCATACTCGAGGCGTTCTGAAACGGTACCATCTCGCCATGCCAAATGGTTTTTCTGTTCCGTTTCAGTATTCTGCTTATGCTCTGCCAATAGTTTTTCAGCGTACGCTGTAAGGCGTTCTGTGGCGTCCTCTCTTCGGTTCAGCAGGACATCCTCCACAAGCTCGAGTCTATCTTTAGGGATGTTGTCGTAGACCTCAAGCATCCCTGCATTCACAATGCACATGTCCAAGCCATTGGACGCAGCATGATACAAGAAAGCTGAGTGCATGGCCTCGCGAAGTGGGTTATTTCCACGGAAAGCAAATGACACGTTGGAAATACCACCAGAAACATGAACGTAGGGAAGATTCTGCGTGATCCAGTGCGTTGCTTTGAAGAAATCCAACGCATAATTGGCATGCTCCGCAATCCCTGTACCCACCGTCAAGACATTGGGGTCGATGATGATATCTTCAGGAGGGAACCCGAGTTCATCAACGAGAATGTGATAAGCACGTGATGACATGCGGATGCGATCTTCCTCATTGGCAGCTTGCCCTTGCTCATCGAAGCACATGACAACGACAGCGGCACCATAACGCTTCACCAACTTGGCTCGGCGGCGAAATTCTTCCTCCCCTTCCTTCAAGGAAATTGAGTTCACAATCCCCTTGCCTTGCATGCATTTGAGACCTGCCTCTAAAACATTCCACTTAGACGAGTCTACCATGAATGGCACACGAGCAATGTCTGGTTCGGCACTCACTAAGTTCAAGAAGCGAACCATAGCCTCCTCTCCATCGATCAACCCATCATCAAAGCAAAAGTCCAACACCAAGGCTCCGTTTTCCACCTGCTGTCTGGCAATGGACAAAGCCTCGTCAAAATGCCCTTCTCTAATTAGGCGTGCAAACTTTGGAGACCCAGCCACGTTACAACGTTCGCCCACAAAAAGAGTATTCTTCTCCCTTGTGTGATTATATGGCTCATAGCCTGAAAGACGGAGCATCGGCGTCGGTTGAGCGGGACGACGAGGTGCTTTTCCTTTGACAGCATCGGCCACAGCGCCAATGTGCTCAGGGGTTGTTCCACAACAACCACCCACAATGTTGAGCAAGCCGTGATCAGCATACTTGGACATCATGCGTGCCATGTCCTCTGGCGACTGGTCGTAGCCCGTTGGACTTAATGGATTAGGCAAGCCTGCGTTGGGATAGATAGACAACCAACAATCAGCTAATCCCGACAGTTCCTCAGCAAAGGGCATCATCAGATCTGCCCCTAACGCACAGTTGATCCCCACGGAGAATGGTTTGAAATGCCGGATCGAATTCCAGAACGCCTCAATCGTTTGCCCAGAAAGTGTACGCCCTGCTCTGTCCGTAATAGTCACGGACACCATCACGGGAATCTTCCGTTCAGGAGCTTCATCAAATATCTCATCGATTGCAAAAAGCGCAGCCTTCGCATTCAGCGTATCAAAAATGGTCTCTACGAGAAGCAAGTCCACTCCTCCATCAAGAAGAGCAAGTACCTGATCCCTATAAGAAAGACGAAGCTCGTCAAAAGTGACAGCTCTAAAGCCTGGATCATTGACATCGGGTGACAATGAAGAAGTCACTGGCATGGGACCAATCGAACCAGCCACATAGCGAGGACGGCCATCCTTAGCTTCAGCGGCCTCACAAGCTTCTCGAGCCACCTTAACAGCGGCTAGGTTCAGCTCATGGATGAAGGCACGATAGTCAGCATCCGTGACCATCTCATGGAACCATTGTGGCGTTTTTCTGCCACCTTCTGGCTCTTTGAACCAAAAGAAGTCGTGTTGGCCAATCGTCGTGGCACTAAACGTGCACGTCTCAATGATATCGGCCTGTCCGATACTCAGGAATCGATCGTGGACATTGCGAATAACCTCAGGCTTACTTAGGACGAGAATGTCATTGTTGTTCTTTAAGTCCTTAGGATAGCGTTCCAAATCCTTGAAGTACTCGCCACGATAATCAGCTTCACTCAAACCGAACTTCTGAATGTTCGTTCCCATGGCACCGTCTAAAACAACGATGCGTTTTGACAATTCTTCCTTCAGATATTCAAGTCGAGATCCGCTTCTCATCGCCGTTTCCTATACTCTCAATCCCTTATACGAGCAAGCCTTGA
>CAYNVM010000045.1:0-12592 GCA_964400645.1 uncultured Akkermansia sp.
TGAAGGCCTCCATCTGATCCAAGCCCACGCGCCACGTCAAAACTGTTTGGACGAGATGCACCGCTTGCTCGAATAAGAGCGCAGTAAGAGCACCCACCACACCGACAAAGAAGGCCCAGATGTAGATCACTTGCTTGTCGCCCAAGCGGATCTTCTCGCGAAGTTCCAACCCAATGCGCAACCAAGAAAGTGAGGGTCCTTGATGCTTTGTCTCGTCAGTGCCGTCCATGGAGGCAGGATATCGTTATCAGCTCAAAAGTTCAGTTAACTCGCGTTCCAACAGAGCGAGATCCGTAGGGATGCCTTCTACCGTAACGGCCTTCGTTCCTTTATGCCATCTGAGCAATTTTTGCATCAGGAGCAAATAGCCAGTGATCATGGCTTCGGGAATTCCCAACATGATGACCAGGTGAGCAGGTTGAGCAGACGTTGGCCATGGAATTCCCTTTTCGGAATAACCCACGGTGACAACCACCCGATCCAAAGCACCTGTGCGACCGTGCGGTACCGCTAAGCCTCGATCAAGGTAGGTAGCTGAAGCTTCCTCGCGAGAAGCCACAGCTGAGCGGAATTCTTCAAGTTTGTCCTTTTCAATCACATCCGACCAACTATTGAAGAAGAGCTGAAATACCTCTTCTGGTTTCTCAACATCGGATAAAGAACAAAGCTTTAAAAAAGGGGCGTTATTCACGGTGGGCACGTTGGTCTTTTTAAGTCTTCACGGTATCGATACCGCACCCACATGACAAGAATTTTCCTCCCGGTCGGTGATGTGATTTTCTCTTCCCTATCACTCTGCCGACCTGAGGAAATTCGCGAGGATTGTTCGTCCCGACGGCGTTAGGATGGATTCTGGATGGAATTGAACGCCAAACCATGGCCTTTCTTTGTGCTGAAGCGCAAGAACATGGCCTGCATCATCACAGCCAATCACACGCAATGATTCTGGCCATTGAGTCCGTGATAGCCTCCATGAATGGTACAATCCCACCTGCTCTTGCGGACCTAGTCCCTTCCAAAGTGGACTTGGTTCCGTGCATTGGAGAAGACCTCTAGCACCGTGCAAGGGATCAGCCAACTGCTCCAGTTGAGCACCGAAAGCCGTGCCTAGAATCTGATGCCCTAGGCAAATTCCTAACACAGGAGTCTGCGGATGGAGGCGTCGCAGTAGCTCGTAGCTCGCCTGATGGCAAGCATCTGTCACAACACCAGGGCCAGGCGACAAAATCCAGTAGTTCACCTGTGTCGCATCCATGAGCAAGGCTTGATCATTAGTCACTACCATGGGTTGCGCCAAGCCTGTCTGCCGAATCACTTCCACGATATTCCACGTAAAGGAGTCGTGGTGGTCAACGATGCACACAGAGGGAACTGCCATGGATTTGCTTGAGTTATCGCTCGCACTCCTATCACGATCTTCGGACAAGCGGAAGTTTATTCGCTCTTGCGGGTAGCTCGTCTCTCGGGTAGAAGCTTAATGATGATTCTTGGTCAGGAAGCTCGCTCTGAAATGAATAAACTCGGATCTGCTCGCAGTCCGTTCTTCTTTGTCATCTCTTATGACCTCGATCACTGCCTCATCATTCCTAAAGAGACCTCAACTTTGAGTCGTGCGGTAGGCATTTCCCTTCCCTTGGGTTCATTTGAGCAAGATATGCCAAAAGCTTCCGATAGGCAGTTGCCCGACTCCTGGGATTTTACACCCCATCCTCAGTCTTTAGCGGACTACAAAAGATCCTTTGACTGCGTGATGGCGCATCTTAAGCGAGGCGACACCTATCTCTGCAACCTTTGCGCACAAACG
Organism: uncultured Akkermansia sp.; assembly: GCA_964400645.1. Classification (GTDB taxonomy): domain Bacteria; phylum Verrucomicrobiota; class Verrucomicrobiia; order Verrucomicrobiales; family Akkermansiaceae; genus Akkermansia. Next base: position 1,805 of record CAYNVM010000045.1, read on the forward strand.
CCTGTCTCCACAAATCTTCGCCCCGAACAAATTTTTGAGCATGCTCACGCTCCTTACCGACTTTACCTAGGAGCAGATCCCTCTACCGAGGAACCATGGAGCCGGTCCTGCGTCTGCTTCTCGCCTGAAAGTTTCGTACAAATCCGAGGGAATGAGATATCCTGTTACCCGATGAAGGGGACTGCTGATTCTGACTCGGACGAGGCGAGACACTGGCTTGAGCATGATGAGAAGGAACAACGAGAATCGGCCATGATGGCGGATCTCATGCGCAACGACCTCGCCATTGTTTCCCAAGGGGTGAAGGTTGTGCGCTACCGCTACATCAGCCCTGTTACCACCTCGCGTGGACGCATTCTCCAGTGTAGCTCAGAGATTCGTTCCACGTTGTCCGGTGATTGGCACAGCCACCTCGGAGATATCCTCTTCAGGCTTCTCCCCGCTGGCAGTATCACAGGTGCTCCCAAAGAAGCCACCTGCCAGGCCATCGCTGAGGCAGAGAATTTCACCCGTGGATTCTATACAGGGATTTTCGGCTACTACGATGGCACGAATCTAGATTCGGCTGTAGCCATCCGCTTTGCCGAGCAAACGCCCGAAGGACTACTTTTCAAAAGTGGAGGAGGAATCACCATCCTCAGCCAATTGGATCAGGAATATCAAGAAAGCATTGCTAAAGTCTATGTCCCCTTTGATCTTTGAAACCATACGCTGGTCGAAAGGTCGTCCAGAAGCTCTTTCTTGGCACCAACGTCGGCTCGAACTAAGTCTGCGACAACTCAATCCGCAGGCATCATTACCCAAGCTTGCTGACTGGTTACGGCTTCACCCAGGGCCTGACGATGATGCGGTGTACAAATACCACGTGTCTTGCGACCTCGAGGGACAACTTCAGTCTCCTCACTACGATCTTTATCATCCCCGAACCATCAACCGACTCCTCTGCGTGGAGGCGTCAGAGCTTTCCTACTCGGTCAAATGGGAAGATAGACAGGCTTTCCAGGAGTTGGCAAATCGTCCCGAACTTAAGCCTATTCTCCAAAGAGATGATGAGCTCATCATTGTGCAACACGGGAATGTGACGGACACAAGGTACAGCAATCTCGCCTTCTGGGATGGAGAGGTCTGGGTGACACCAACAAGCTACCTCTTGCCTGGGACAAGACGTGCGCGATTGATTGCAACAGGAGTCCTTCAAGAACGTCCCATCACCGTCCAGGATCTCCCGAACTATCAGTCAGCATGTCTCATCAATGCCATGCTTGATCTCGGTGAAGTCACCTGCTCCACAATCATTTGCTGATCACTGAGTCGACCACGTCAGCAATACGCTGGGTAACGACGTCAATTTCAGCATCACAGTCAACTCGGTGCATCCAGGAATCTGTCACCGAGGCAAAGATCTTGCGGCAAGCTTCCAAGGATTCCTTCTTTTCAAAAGAATCGCAGGCTCCACGACTTCCAATACGTTCCAGAGCACGTTCGACGGGCAGGTCAAGCCATACAACGGCATCGGGAATCGGGGCAAATTCTTCATTGGCCTTTCTGATAGCCGCCACATCTGCTCCACGTGCGCCTTGGTACGCCATCATGGAAAGGTAATAGCGATCCAATAGAATGACTTTGCCAGCAGCAATGGCAGGAGCAATCACTAGCTCCACGTGTTCGCGCCTATCCTTCAGGAAAAGGTCAATTTCCTCATCCATCGGCAAACGTCCTGTCGTGGCTGACTCTCTCAGTTTCTTGCCCCACTGACCGTAGGTGGGTTCAAAGTCAGTCACTACTTCAAATCCCTTCTCCTCTAAATGTTGGCTAAGTCTCTTGATATGAGTTGACTTGCCAACGCCGTCAATGCCTTCAAATACGATGAGATATCCACGTCGATGGCTGTCCGCTGTCATAAAAAGGAGAATGGTTGAACTAGTCTAGATTATAGGTTTGGCCAGAAATGGGAATGAGAATTTCCGTATTGGGCAATTCTTGGCGGAGAGATGCACGCATCCACTCCACAGCTTCGGGATCGCCGTGAACAAGGATAACTCGCTTGGGAGCAATACGTTTAGCGTAATCGACTAACAAGTTGCGAGCCGAGTGTCCTGAGAAGTCAAACCACTTGATATCACAATGAATCGGCACGGGATGTCCACTGCGACGTAAGCGCACTGTGTCGCCCACGTTCATTTCCTTGAGCATCCCAGCAGGAGAATCAGGGTCACAATAGCCAACAAAGAGAATGGAGTTCTTTTCGTTAGGCAACACTTGCTCTGCCAACATGTTGGAGATGGTCTTTTCCGACATCATCCCACTAGACACCAAATAAATGGCACCAGGCTCGCAGCGGAGAGCGCCACGACCGTTCCTCGGCAAGGGGACAACGTCCACTTCTTGCTTGAGCAAGTAGCCAGGATCCATACGGCGAGTCTTGTTGTCAAATTTGTCGTAAAAATGAGTGACCTTAGCACTCAAACCTCCAAAGTAGACAGGCGTGGAAGCAGGAATCCATCCCTTGGCTTTGAAATGATCCAAGTTATAGAGCATCTCTTGGCTCTTCCCTAAAGCAAAAACGGGAACGAGCACGGCTCCGCCTCGTTCGATGGTTGCCGTAATGGCATCGGCAAAGCGCTTCAGCTCAGCCTGTCTGGCATAATCCTCGGGGCGATCGTAATTTCCACGGGTGCATTCCGTAATCAGCGTATCGACACCACCGTCGGGGAAATCAGCACCAGGGATCATGCTCTGGTCTTCAAACTGAACATCACCTGTGTAGAAAACAGTTCCACCAGATTCACTCTCAAGCATGACTCCAGCCGATCCCAAAATGTGACCGGCATCGTACAACGTCGCCAATACATTCTTCTTGGAGCCAATGCGGAAAGCTTCTCCGCAGGAGTGAGTGATCCAACTTTCAGATAAACGATCGAGTTCGCTATGGGTGAAGAATGGGTATTCGACAATGCCAAGCTCCATTCGCTTGGATGTCATCACATTCACAGAATTGTGGAGCATCACGGAGGACAAAGCTGCTGTGGCAGGAGTCATGAAGACTTCTGCGCCCGGTTGTTTGTCCTGCAGCACAGGTAAAGTTCCCAAGTGATCTAAGTGAGAGTGCGTCACAAAAATGGCATCCAAGCTCCCAGCTTCACCAATCAAATCATATTGTGGCACGGCGGCCAGCCCCTCTTTTTTGGGGTGCATTCCAGCATCAAGCACAATGCGCGTTCCATCCATCTCCAACAAATAACTGTTGGAGCCAATTTCTTCTGCGCCGCTGATGTTCGTAAAACTAATCATTTTGAGCCGATCAAAGTACTGACTTAACTGCGCCTTGTCAATTCCAAGGGACGGCATGCAAACCCTCCGTTTTACGGCTTTCAACGGATCTTGGCTTCTTTAATTAAACAAAGCGAGGCACTCACCCGAGTACCTCGCCGTTTGCAGTGAACCAACACGGCTAACTGCATCCTGTGTGCTATGTATCTCCCGTTGGAGTCTGATTGCACTCAATCAAGCTCCACATGTAGCTCTTCAGAATCAACAGAGTCCTCATCGGGAACCGACACTCGATACGCTAAGTAATCTGGTAGGCTCATTCCTCGAGCACGGGCTCTGCGACCGAGGATTTCTCTTGCCTCAGAGTCGAGGTGAAACTTGATGACAGTCTCTTCCTCAACAACTACGGACGTAGGAACAGCCGGAGGTGCATCTTTCGTCAGCTCTCGAATAATATATTCCTTTGCTTTAGGAATGCACTTGCGCGCCATCCAATTCCGCATGGTGGCTTCCGATACAAAACATTTTTCGGCAAGCCATGCATACGTCAATTTGTTAGCTTTTAGCCACAATTTGACATGCATCTTTAAATCTTCTTGGATACTCGTCGACATAGCTTCTTCTTAACATATTCTGTATTCTATGGCAATAGAGAGATTCAAATTCCCTTTTGGAGCTAAAACAAAAACTAAATCTACCTAATTGTCGCAATCTACCTACAGAACCAACGAAGAACAATTAGTCGGTCACGAGCAGAGGAACACGGTTAGTACACCAGAAACTAAACCTCCCACTAAAGCTAGTGCAAAGCCAATACTATCCACTCGCGAGTGGCCATCATCGTCGTCGTTCTCTTTCATTCGTTGATCGAATTTATAGTATGATATGCATAAATACTCGGATATTGGCAAGCATTTGCTGTGTCTATCTTCCATTTTGCTGTCATGATGACAAATATACATTGCACCCTAGGAAAATTTCATGTCATAACTCATTCCTGCTCTGAACAGGATACATGGCACTGGAGACTACTGTAAGTGCTGTAATCATTTCAGAGAGAATGAAATTAAGAAGCGATTTTAAGTTGACCCAAACAAGAAAGCGTTTCAGGATACAAAAAGATGATGATAAGGCGTCACGGAGGACTGCTCTACAATCTACGTGCATATCAGCCTATCCATCATCAATGACAACCCACTACCTATAAAGAACGATGACGGACAATCCCGACGCATCAAATCCTAAGAGAATTCAGATTAACGACCCTGCTGATCTGCTCTTCATTGCTGCAGAAAATGGCGATTTAGATCTCATGAAGGAAGCTCTCTTCCGCTTCCACGTGTCGCCAGATGTGCGCCGGCACATGAAACGCACGCCTCTCATGGTCGCTTCTAAAGCAGGTCATGCCTCTTGTGTTGATCTCTTACTTCAAGCGGGTGCCAATCCCAATCTTGCTCGGAGCAATGGAGGGACAGCTTTGAATTCTGCCGTTAAGCACCAGCATGTCGACTGTGCTATGCTCCTCTTGGAGCACGGTACCGATCCCAATGCCACAGATAACGGCATGCATCGGACTCCGTTGATGTGGGCCGCTTATAATGGCGACCTCCGCATGCTCAAAGTCCTCTTGGAACACGGCGCCAGGGCTCGTTTCTCCAATAAGTACGGCTCGACAGCCCTCATCGCAGCCGCGACATCAGGGAGCATCGATTGTATGCAGGTTCTCATCAAGGAAGGAGTGGATGTCAACGCCCACGAAGTTGATGGAGCCACGGCCCTAATGAAAGCGGCCATGGGCAATCACGTCGAGGCAGTCCGCTTGCTCATTAAATACGGAGCTGACGTCAATGCCCTGCGCACGGACAAAAAGTCAGTTCTGATGGGAGCCGCTTTCCAAGGAGCTGCCGAATGTCTCAGTATTTTGCTCAAAGCAGGGGCCGACTACAACCAGCGCGATGAAGAAGGCTGGACGGCCCTGATGTCTGCCTCCCATTCGGGGCATCTGGACTGTGTTCGCATTCTTGTTGAAGCAGGAGCTGACATTGAGAGCGTTAACGTCTGGCAACAGACAGCTCTGATGTCAGCTGTTTCATTTGGTCACCTCGACGTCACGAAATACCTCATCCAGTGCGGTGCTCGCGTCGATGCTCAACGCAATGACGAATCAACAGCTCTTCTCCTCGCCGCCAAGAAAGGATATCACGATTGCCTGCTCGCACTCATTGAGGCTGGAGCCAACGTGAACATCCAAAAGGAATACGATGGTTCTACCCCGCTCTTCTGTGCCGCAAGCAATGGCCATCCTCGTTGCGTCAACGTGCTCATCGAAGCAGGTGCGCGTATTGATGCTCGCAGAAAGGATGGCACCACTCCACTGATTGGCGCCGCGATCCGTGGGTGTTTGTCTAGCATTGCCCAACTGATTGCCGCAGGGGCCAATATTTTTGCCACAGGAAACGATGGTCGCACGGCCTTCATGTGGGCAGCTTCCAATGGCCATTCTGAATGCGCCCGACTTCTCATTGATGCCGGCTCAGACATCTCTGCCATTAAGGAAAACGGTTGGAGCGCCCTAATGGAAGCGTGCTTCAATGGTCGTGACGACTGCGTGCGCCTTCTCATTGATTCGGGCGCCAATGTCAACGAATGTCAACCTGATGGATCCACGCCTCTGATGGCCGCCTCCATCAACAACCACACCAATTGCATCCTCATGCTCCTGCAGGCGGGTGCTCAGGTTGACGCCGTCAAAGAAAACGGATGGACGGCACTTATGTCCGCTGCACGCAAAGGACATTCTGAGGCTGTCCAACTCCTGCTCGATGCAGGAGCTAATCCCAATGTCTCCCAAAGTGATGGTTGGACGCCCCTGATGCGAGCCGCCACCAACGGCCACACTCAATGTGCCGAGTTGTTGATTCGTTACGGCGCTGATGTCAACGGAGCTAAGCCTGACGGATCCACCGTTCTCATGTGGACGGTGACCAATGGCTATGCCGAAACAACGGCTCTTCTCCTAAACCACGGGGCGGACGTCAATGCTCAGAAGGAAGATGGATCTACGGCGCTGATGTGGGCGGCCACAAATCGCCACATTCAGTGCGTTCAACTGCTTCTTGTTGCAGGAGCCGACGTCAATCTGTGCGAAAAAGACGGTTGGACAGCACTCATGGGCGCCACCTCCAACGGCTTTGTCGATATCGCCTTACTCCTCATCCAAGCCGGGGCCGATGTCAATGCCACCAAGATTGATAACTCCACGGCCCTCATGTGGACGGCCTCTGAGGGACACGCTGAATGCGTGGAATTGCTCATCGATGCCGGCGCGGATGTCAATGCATCGCTCTATGACGGCAAAACGGCTCTAATGTGGGCCGTCTGCTCCGGGGCTACGGATTGCGTCGCTCTGCTCATCAATGCAGGGGCAGATGTCAATGCCACCAAGGAAGACGGCTCTACCGCTCTGATGTGGGCCGCCTCCACGGGCAACACGAACTGCCTCCAATTACTCATGGAAGCAGGAGCGGACGTCAACGTCACCCAACACGATGGCACCACGTCGCTGATGTGGACGGCGTCCAACGGCCACGCCCATTGTATGCGTCTTCTCCTGGATGCCGGTGCTGATCCCAATATCCACCAAAACGACGGCGGTTCCGCTCTCGGTTGGGCGGCCTCTAATGGCAATGTCATTTGCCTAAGTCTATTACTTGCCGCAGGCGTCACCCCCGATTCCACGGGCAAAGAACACTGGCCTGCTCTCCTCATGGCAGCTTCCAATGGTCGGACGGACTGCGTCAAAGCTCTCCTTGAAGCAGGGGCTGATCCTGACCAAACGGCCATCAACAACCCCTACTGGACGCCTCTCATGTCGGCTTCTCGCCGTGGCTATGCAGATTGCGTCAGACTCCTCATTCAGTTCGGCGCCGATGTCAACGCCACCAACGAAAAGAGACAGACACCTCTCATGTCAGCCGTCTCGAGTGGTAAGCTTGTCCACGGTCGCATTGCGTGCGAGCGTCTGTTGATTGCAGCAGGAGCTGATGTGGATGCAACCAAGGATGACGGTTGGACCGCTCTGATGTGGGCTGCTTCGGCAGGAGACATTGAATCGCTCAGTCTCCTTCTCAAGGCAGGCGCCAATCCCAATGCGCGCAAAGTGGATGGCACCACGCCCCTCTACTGGGCCGCAACAGGTGGACATGACGACTGCATCCAATTGCTCCTCCGATGCGGTGCTCACGTTGATACACCTTCGGAAGATGGTTGGACGCCACTGATGACGGCCGCACGCAAAGGCGCTGTCTCCTGTCTGCGACACCTCCTCGACGCTGGTGCGGATATCGAACGTGGCAACAACTGGGGACAAACGGCCCTGCTCTGCGCAGCCAATGCAGGGCAAGACCAAGCGCTCGACTATCTCCTTTCCCGTGGGGCTCATGTCAATCAGGTCAACGGACACGGCAAAACCGCGCTCATGCTCGCCAGTAGCACCATCGGAGCCAACAAGGCCGTAAGCGTCCTCATCCGCAACGGAGCCGACGTCAATGCAGGCGACCACCGCCATTCGACGGCTCTCATGGACGCAGCTCGCGTCGGCAATCTCCCCATCATCCGCATTCTCCTGAAAGCAGGTGCTGATCCTGCCGCGCGGAATGTCTACGACGATGATGCCCTCAACTACGCCCAAAATGAGGACTTCCAGGACTGCGTTGCTCTCATCAAAAAATGGCTAAAACAATGACGCCAGTTCCTGTTGCAGGATGATCCGTACGCAAATGCCTGTGCCATTTCTTGCTCTCTTTGGCAAAAAATGGCATAACCTCCGCATCAATGAAGATTTACCGACCGAATGATGCTGAGTTTGCCACTGTATTGGCATCGATGAACCGTCGCGCCATCCCTGAACAAGGAATTCGCCAGACGGTTGAAGGAATTATCGCTGACGTCGCTGAACGCGGTGACGCCGCTCTAATCGATTTCGCACGCAAATTCGACCACGTCGAGCTTACTCCAGCACAATTCCACGTCACGGCAGAAGAACTGGCAGAAGCCGAAGCTCAGGTTCCTGCTAGCGTGAAGGAAGCGATTGCAGCCACGCAAGCCAACATCGACTACTTCACAGAACACAGCAAGCGCAAGGACTGGTCGGGCATCAATCACCAAGGGGTAGAGGTCGGTGAACGCTTTGTTCCCTACGACCGCGTTGGCATTTACATCCCTGGCGGGAAAGCTCCTTTGGTGTCCACATCGCTGATGACGGGTGGTTTTGCTAAGGCCATCGGCGTACCTGAAATTGTCGCCGCCACTCCCTGTGGTCCTGACGGTAAGGTCAATCCTTGCTTGCTCTATGCCCTGAAGGCTGCCGGTGCCACGGAAATCATCAAGATTGGCGGTGCTCAAGGCATTGCCGCTCTTGCCCTCGGCACGGACACAATCAAGCCCGTCCAAAAAGTGTTCGGACCTGGCAACAAGTTCGTCGTGGAAGCCAAGCGCCAACTCGTTGGTGCCGTCGCCATCGACCTCTTGCCTGGGCCGAGCGAAGTCATGGTACTGGCCGATGACAGCGCTAACCCAACCTTCTTGGCGGCCGATCTCCTCGCTCAGGCGGAACACGGCCCTGACAGCGTCGTTGTCTTTGTCACCGATTCCGAACGTCTCTTGGAAGAAGTCGATCAGGAAGTCGAACGCCAAGCCGCAACGCTCAGTCGTGGCGCCATCATCAGCCAAGTCCTCCACGACCACGCCTACGGCATTCTGGTCAACGAGATTGCTGACGGCATTGAACTGGTCAACAACTTCGCCCCTGAACACCTTGTCCTCGTCACTCGCGATGAAGACGCTGTTCTCGATCAGATCCGCACGGCCGGAGCTATCTACGCTGGCACTTATGCCACGGTGGCCTGTGGTGACTTCTTAGCAGGACCTAGCCACACCCTTCCTACAGGCGGAGCTGGCAAATCCTTCTCTGGCCTCCGCGCTGATCAATTCCAACGTCGCACGAGCATTGTCCGCATGAACCCTGCTTCTGTGGAAGCCTCAGCTCCTTACGTTGCAGAATTCGCTCGCATTGAAGGCCTTGACGCCCACGGCAATTCCATCAATGTCCGCCGCAACAACTAAAGTCATTTCACTACTTTCTTCTCAAAAGGCACTCGGATTACCGAGTGCCTTTTTTATTCAACAGACGTTTGTTTATTCCAATTGATTATAAAGATTTCTTAGTCTTTTCCGTTCTTTCCTTGACGAGCTTAAGGACATTCTCTATTCCTACCATAATCTAAACTCCTCTATCATCATGCGCTTGCATCTACCCATCTCTCTCCTTGCAGCCCTGTTGGCTTGTTATCCAATGGCGCAAGCTAACTACGTTTGGAACGGAAGCTCAGGAGACAAAACGGCCACCGACTGGAATACTGCCGCGAACTGGTCTCTCACGGAAGACTCAACACTGACAGATGGGAAAGGCCCCAACGTCCCCGACAGTTCAGCATGGAATCAAATTGATTTCGATAATAAAGGAACTATTTCTTTTACGGGCCTCGTCTTTGAAGGTTGGGCGTTTAAATTCAATGTCACAGGAGGCACCCAACTAACCCTTTCTGGCACAACAAAGAAAATCCAATGCGCTGCCGAAACATATGGGAACATATTCACGGTAGGAGAAGGATCAAAACTCATCTGGAACGTTCAAAACCTATTCTCTGCCAACAGTGGAGGATATACCCAGTTCAATGTTGAATCGTATCGAGGACTCGAAATCCAACAGGTCATGTCCCAAAGCGGAAACACCTTCGCTAAGTTGGCCATTTCACTTGGGACAACAGGTAGTATTTATTCTACGGTTAATAGCGTTCTAGATAGTAGCGTCTCCATTGCGTTCACAAACACCTCGCTTTTGCAATCGTGGGAAGCTGGTTACTCAACGAATGATGGTCAGTATAAATCAACAACTTCGGGAGATTATACCTTATATACTCGCCGTCTGTGGGAAACGGCAACTGATGTAACATCTGTGGGCGGTACTTTAAGTACTGACGATACTACTTTTACTCTTAATGCTTCTGGAGCAACTCTTACGGCATCCTCATCTGAGATCAGTGCTCAAGCTTCCGACCTCAGTAAATACTATCTCTATGTTGGCGACGATGGGAGTATCTACGTCAACTATGTCTTAGCTAATATCACAACATCAACGTGGCAGGGAGCCTCGAATGGTACTTGGAGTACAGCAAGCAATTGGGATAACAGCAACGATCCCAATAGCCAGAGTTATGCTGCAAAATTTGAGAATGGAACAAATATAACAGTTTCTATTGATGAATCAGTTACGCCAAATTTCATCAGTGTAACAGGAGGATCTTACACATTCCAGAGTTCTAGCAATGGCAAAATCACAGGTGCCACAAGTCTTGTAATTGACGGCGGAGCTTCTGTCACCATGGACTTGGCCAACGACTTCGCAGGTGGCACGACGATCAAAAATGGTACCGCCATCGTAAAACAGGCCAACAGCCT
>CAYNVM010000046.1:0-12572 GCA_964400645.1 uncultured Akkermansia sp.
GCGTCTTAGCTGAGATGAAGAATCTCACGCATTTTATTGTTATTGTCGGGATGGGGATGAGTGGTCTTGCCAGTGGGGGAGACTATGCGGTGTCCTTGTCGGGGATTAACGAGCAGGCGGCTTCCGATGGCATACCCAACCTGACAGGGGGATTGCTTTCCTTGGGGAAGTATGTGGACCAGGGGAACAGGCACCGAGTTGCTTTGGAATTTGGTTGTTTGAGTGGGTCAGAGACGGGGTTGCAGTTTGATCGGGACGTTCTCTACCACTTCAAGACGACGCAGACCGCTTATTCCGTGATGATGGGATATTCGTACTACGAGTCGCCGGACGAGCGCGTGTGCTTCTATTTGGAGGGCAAGGTGGGCGTCGCGATGAACAAGTATTCGATTAAGGAGAGAGACTTCGGGACGGATGAGAGTCGGTCTTGCGATCTGAACCACTCGGTTGGAGCGTTGAATATCGAAGCGGGGTCGCTCGTGAGGTTGTCCAAGCAGCTGCACTTGAAGATAGGAGGCGGTTTTAGCCAGACACTGGGGAGGGCGCCGCAGTGTGGAGTGAAGCAGAGAGTCGACAAGAACAACGTGAGCTACTACTTATTGCACGCTGGCTTTGAATACCGGTTTTAGCGCAAAAAAATCCTGTCCGACGGAGATGCCGGACAGGATTTGCAGAGTGATGAAGAGAGAACTTAGGCAGGCTTGTTAGCACCTTGCTTCTTGTTCTTCTTGGAAGGGTCCTTGGGTTGGCTTGTGGTGACCGTCTTGGTTTCGCCGTTAACCGTCAGTTTGACCTGAGTCTTGGTTGGTGCGGTGAGGCGGTACTTGGTGACCTTGCCATCTTCCCATTGGAAGTCGACGGTGATATTGCCGCGAGCCTTCAGGCCCTTGACCTTACCCGAAGGCCAGTCATCCGTAGGAGCAGGAAGGAGGGAGATTTCGGGTAGCTTGGTGAAGTCGCCGGTGTGGGACTGCAAGAGCATTTCGCACATAGCGCCGGTGATACCGTAGGTACCGTCCATTTGCATGGGTGGGTGCGTAGCGAGCATGTTATCGAGCAGGTTGTGGTGGATGAGGCCAGCGATCATATCGTGGGCGCGGTTACCTTCCTTGAAGCGAGCCCAGAGAGCGGTACGCCAGGGCCACGTCCAAGAGCGGCGAGAGTCGCCCGTGGAGCCACGGTCTTCGAGGGCTTTCTTAGCAGCTTTGGCAAGTTCAGGGGTCTTTTCCATGCTGATTTGGTTGCCAGGATAGACAGCGTAGAGGTGCGAGGTGTGGCGGTGGTTAGGAGCGCCTTGGCGGTCAATCATCCATTCTTGGAGGTTGCCTTCCTTGCCGATCTTAGGCTTGGCGAGGAGGTCACGCTTCTTGAGGAGGTCAGAGCTGAAGCCCTTCGATTCACGGAGGTAATCAGAGGCCGTGATGGTGTTCGAGAAGAGGTCCCAGATGAGCTGTTGGTCGTGAGAGACACCGTCTTCGCGAGGACCGTGTTCAGGAGACCAGCCGTGAGGAGCGACCAAGGTGCCAGCAGGCAGATCCTTGAGTTCGTCGAGGTTGGCATCCTTATCATCAGAGGCAAAGCCTTCGCCACCCTTACCGAGAGACTTCAGGTGATCTTCCCAGAATTCGGAGATTTCCTTCATCATCGGATAGCCTTGGTTCTTCAGGTAGGATTGATCCATGGAGAAGGCGAAGTGATCCCAGATGTGGCGGCCATACCAAGCATTGCCAGGGATGTTCCATTGCCAGCCGTTACCACCGAAGATGTTTTGGGAGGTACGAACTGTCCAACCACGGACCTTGCCACCGGATTGGGTCTTGAAGTCCTTTTGGGAAGCAATGCGGCAGGGTTCCTGCATGGCTTCGATGTAGTCGATGAGAGGCTGATGGCATTCCGAGAGGTTAGCGGGTTCAGCACCCCAGTAGCACATTTGGACGTTAATGTTGTTGTGGTAGTCGCAGGCCCAGGGAGGGCTGACCTTATCGTTCCAGATGCCTTGAAGCGTGGCAGGCAAGGAACCAGGGCGAGAGCCAGAAATCAGCATGTAACGGCCGTATTGGAAGAGCGTGGATTCCAGTTCGGGGTCGCCGGCGGAACCAGAGTAGAGGCGAGTGCCATCGTTCACTTCGCTCAGGGCATCGCGGTAAGCCTTGATACGTTCATTGGTGGGGAGTTGGGCGCGATCGGCGTCCGTTTTGCCGAGATCCAACTTCACGCGGTCGAAGAGAGACTTGTAATTGGCGACGTGAGCTGACTTGAGAGCGCCAGGTTGCACCTTGCCCAACTTAGCGAGGATGTCGTTATTTTTCTTCTTAGCCGGGGTCCCCTTCCAGTTCTTGGAGTAATCCATCACATAGTCGGTGGCCAAGGAGATGATGACCGTGCAAGAGTTGGCCTTTTCAACCTTCAATGAAGGCAGGCTTTCCCAGTCGATGACAGCGCGGTTGTTTTCGTATGTGACATCGGCAGGCTTAGAACCGCCCGTTGCAGAGATGGTTCCCCCTTGAGGGATGACCATGACGACGCCTTCAAATTCGAGGTCGTTTTTGAGCGTGCCAGCCATGCTCAGTTTGCCTTGAGCCTTGCCCCCTTGAGCCGAAATGGTGCTCGAGTGGTTAGGATGCAAATTGAACTTCATGTTGAGAGCGCCGGGCTTGCTAGCCGTGCAAGTCATGACGATGACTTGGCCAGGGAAGCTCGCGAACACTTCGCGCTTAAAGGTGACACCGTCTTGGGTGTACGTTGTGGAAGCGATGCCGTTTTCCAGGTTCAGGCTACGGGTGTAGTCCGTGGTTTCACCGGCACCTTCAAATTGGATGAGGAGATCGCCGAAGGGTTGGTAAGCGCCGAAAGCATCCTTGCCGGCTTCAGGGCCATACGAGTAGCCACCGCCAGGGTTCAGGCCACCCGACCAGAAGCTGACTTCATTGAGGGCAAGACGTTCTACCTTATCACCGCCGAAGACCATGGCGCCGATGCGGCCGTTGCCGATGGGCAGAGCTTCCGATTGCCAAGGGTCACCGTTATTGTTGCCAGCGGCTTTGAGATTATCTTTGCCAATGTCGTTATATCCATAGAGCTTAGCCGGTTGCTCATACCAAAGGAAATTGGATGTAGGGTGCTGGTCAGAGCCCGTGGCGGTGAAGCCCACGGAACAAGCACCGAGCATGGCAATGACAAATGTGGTTGGTTTCATAGAAGGTATGCAACTATATACGTGCGTTTCCCGTGCAGACTATCAAATTCTCTGCTCTCTTTCTAGAGGAAAAGCAACGAAAGGTCCGTTCGGTGTTAGGAAGGAAATGAGGAAACAAAAAGGCCACCTGCAGAACACAGGTGACCTTGAATTGAGCTAAAGAAAAGACGTTTAGTTCTTACCGAGGACTTCGCGGAGGACCTCGATGCAGCGGATGTTTTCCTTAGGCAAGCCGATGGAGATACGGATCCATTCAGGGAGACCGTAGCCATCTTGGGCGCGAGTGATGACACCCTTTTGAAGCATGGCATTGAAGACATCCTTACCGTGACCGACCTTCACGAGGACGAAGTTCGCTTCGCTGGGGATCCATTCGAGGCCCATTTCAGAGAAAGCGGCTTCGTAGCGCTTCATTTCAGCGCGGTTGTTTTCGACGGTTTTCTTGATGTGGTCTTGGTCTTCGAGAGCGGCCAGAGCAGCTTCTTGGGCAAGAAGGTGAGCGTTGAACGGCGTGCGAGACTTGTGCAACAAGGTGCAGATGGGTTCAGGAGCAAGACCGTAACCGATGCGGAGGCCAGCCAACCCATAGACCTTAGAGAAGGTGCGGAGGACAACGACGTTGCGGCCTTCGCGGACAAACTTCACGGTGTCGACAGGCTTGCTGCTGAATTCGCGGTAAGCTTCGTCAAAGCAGACAACGACGTGTTCAGGGACCTGAGCCATGAAGTCGTCAATTTCTTCCTGAGTGACGACGGTGCCGATGGGGTTGGTAGGGTTGGTGATGAAGATGACGCGCGTCTTGTCGGTGATGGCCTTGAGGAAGCCCTTGAGGTCATGACTCCAGTCAGGCTTGTTGGGGACTTCGACGTACTTGGCACCGAAGAGCTTAGCCATGATGGGGTACATCGAGAAAGCGTGCTTAGCGGCGATGATTTCGGCGTCAGGGTTAACAAAAGCGTGGCAGATGAGTTCGATGACTTCGCTACTACCGCTACCAGCGATAGTTTCGTCGAATTGGACACCGTCGCGCTTAGCGATTGCCGAGCGGAGACGGAAAGCGGCGCCATCGGGATAGATATGGACACCAGCGGCAGCCTTCTGGATAGCTTCGACAGCTTTAGGGGAAGGGCCAAGAGGGTTTTCGTTAGAAGCCAGTTTGACGATATCTTCAGGCTTCATGCCCAATTCACGAGCCGTTTCTTCGATCGGCTTGCCAGGGACATAAGCTACCAAATCCAAGATTTGTTGGTTCGCATATGTTTCAATCTTACTCATAATGCGCATGACTCTAGTCCTACTCCCGATGTGACTCAATACTAATTCACCAAACATTGGGTGTTTGGAGGGGTAAAAAAACTGCCCCAAGCGAACTTGAGGCAGGAGAAAGGGGATGGAGGCGAGGTTAAGCCTTTTCCGCTTGGAGGTCATAAGCCACCGCATCAGTGACCTTAACCATGGCGAACTGGCCGACAGGCAAGTCCTCAGGAACGGAGACCGAGCCATCAATGTCAGGCGCATCCCATTCGGTGCGAGCCACGCCAGGGGATTCGACCAAGACGCGGATGGTTTTGCCGATTTGTTCCTGGCCGATTTCGTCAGCGATGCGAGCCAAGAGAACGGACGCTTCATTGGAGCGTCTGGTTTTGGTGGCGTGGTGGACTTGGTGAGGCAACTTGTAGGCCTTCGTGCCTTCTTCGCGCGAGTAAGTGAAGATGCCTGCGCGTTCGAAGCGGAATTCTTCAATGAAGTCCATGAGTTCGCGGTGATCATCCTCCGTTTCGCCCGGGAAGCCCGAGATGAAGGTGGTGCGGATGGCCAAGCCAGGGATGCCGGCGCGCATTTTGCGGAGCAAGTTGCGGATGTAGTCGCCGTCCGTTTGGCGTTGCATGGCGGCAAGCATACGATCCGAGATGTGCTGCAAGGGGATATCGACGTAGCGAGCGACCTTGGGGCAAGCTGCGATCGTTTCGATGAGCTCATCGCTCCAGTGAGCGGGGTGCGTGTACAGGATGCGGATCCAGAAATCGCCAGGGATCTCATTGAGAGCACGGAGCAGAGAAGCGAGAGAGTCGCCCTTACTGGAGTCTACCTTGCTGCGAGGCGTGGCGCGTTCGCCATCCTTCCAGCGATCCATGCCGTAGTACGTGGAGTCCTGGGCGATCAGGTTGATTTCCTTCACCCCCGATTCGACGAGCATGGTGGCTTCGCGGACAATGCTCTCCATCGAGCGACTGCGGTGACGGCCACGGATTTGAGGGATGACGCAGAAGCTACAGGTGTGATTACAGCCTTCAGCGATTTTGATGTAAGCCGAGTGAGGAGGAGTGAGGCGGAAGCGAGGCGTGTCGTATTCCGGGATATAGGTCGACTTTTCAGACACCATGGTGCGATCTTCCAAAGAACCGCCCATGATCTTGGTGATGACGTCGGGCAAGGTCGTGATTTGGTCGAGACCGATGAACGCATCAACTTCAGGCATGAGATCCGGCAACTCCTTCGAGAAGCGCTGAGCCAAGCACCCGGCAACGATGAGTTTTTGATCCTTGGGGTATTCGCCACGGGCGCGAGCTTGGGCCACACCGAGAATCGTATCGATGGATTCTTGCTTGGCCTTATCGATGAAAGAGCAGGTATTGACAACGACGACGTCAGCGAGGTCGGGATCAGGAGTCATGGTCA
This sequence comes from uncultured Akkermansia sp., assembly GCA_964400645.1. Taxonomy (GTDB): domain Bacteria; phylum Verrucomicrobiota; class Verrucomicrobiia; order Verrucomicrobiales; family Akkermansiaceae; genus Akkermansia. Next base: position 5,876 of record CAYNVM010000046.1, read on the forward strand.
TGCCTGCCTTTTGCAGGTGACCGATCATGATTTCAGAGTCGTTCAGGTTTTTGGCGCATCCCAGAGAGATAAAGCCGACAGTAACAGGCATGAGAACTAGGGGATTGGATTGAAACAGTTAGAAGATGAATATTAGGAAGGAGAGGAAGAAGTGTCGACTTCGACGAGCATATCGAAGGCACGGTGTTCCACGACGCGGATAGGGGTACCTTGATGGATAAGGCCTTGTCGAGAGCAAACCTCATAAATTTCACCATCAATTTCAGCCTTACCATTTGGTTTCAGCTCCGTGAGGGTGGTGCCGAGGCTTCCGATGAGAGCGCCATGGGCGGAGGAACCGACGGCTTCGCCCGATTCAGAGCCACCGCTGACGGTGAGGTTGCTGATGCGGCGGAAGAGAGGAGTTTCGGGCAGGTAGCGCATCAGAAGCATGATGAGAGCGGAGCCGCCAATGATGCCGAGGGTGAGTTTGAGCATGGGAGAAGAAATGGTTTTAAGGATGAGATCAGCGTTCAGATCAGATTGGCCCAAGAGGTTATCCCAGTCGGCAGAGTTGATCATACCACTGAACAGAGAGAGCAGGACGAGGGCGGCACCGATGATTCCGGGGATCATGGTTCCGGTGAAGACAAAGATCTCAAGGATGATGAGAATGACGCCGATGGCGAAGAGAATGGCAGTTTCGTAGCCAGCGAGGTTGCCAGCCAAGTGGTTGCCGAAAAAGAAGAGAGCAAAGGCGGCAATGGCAATAGCGCCCGGGAGTCCGAAGCCCGGCGTTTTCATTTCAATGTAAGCGGCGCCCATGCCGATGAGGATGAGGAAGGGAGAACCCCAGGCAATCCAGAGCGCCAAGCGTTCCATGCCCGTCGGCGTAGCCAGAATCATTGGAGCGTTGATGCCTTCTTGTTGGAGGACGCTTTCTTTGTCAGGAGCGATGGCCTTGGCAAGGAGGTAATGGCCAGAGCCGTTGTCGGCGACAGCCTCTTTGCCCGTGAGGGTGAGCAATTCGCCCTTATTGACTTTGACCGGGCCAAAGTGGAGATCTTCAGAGGCCGGGATCATCATGGCGCGGATCAGATCCACGGGATGACCTTTGGCATCTGCGACCGAGCGAGCAAAGGCCGTGAAGGCGCTTTCCGTTTTTTGGCGCATGACCGAGTCCATTTCGACGCCACTGGCATCGACGATTCCTGCGGCACCGATCGTGGAAACGGGAGCCATGTAAATGGAATCGCAGGCGCAACTGAGCAGAGCACCGGCCGAGATAGCGCGCGTGTTGACGTAAGCAATGCTAGGGATGTGCAGGGGATAAAGGCCTTGCATCATGAGCTCAGCTGTTTCCCAAGCGAGACCGCCAGGCGTATCAATATCAAAGAGGACGGCGACAGCTTTCTCCTGGTCAGCGCGCTTGAGGACTCTGTTGATGTACTGGAAGCCCTGCGTACTCGTCAGGCTGTCCTTTTCAACAGGAATCACCACGACCTTCCCCGCATAACTTTCTTCAGCCGAGAACGAGGAGAAGCCTCCGAACAGAAGGAAGAATACCGAGAGGAACGAAAGGATTGTACGCCATCTTCTCATATCCTATTGAATAGCACAGAAGAAGCTACCATAGCAATAGAATCAGACACGAGTTGTGTCAGACTCAGCGGTCAGGATGGAGAGCCATGTATTTCCACAGAGGGACAGCGTGCATGGCCTGCTTGATTTCATCGCGCACGAGAAGGTCATAGACCTCGGCTTTTGAGAGGAAAACGACGCTGATGTCCTCCGTGGCTTCTTGGTTGGAGGGAGCCAATTGTTCGACGTCCGTGGCCAAGAAACAGTGCGCCAAATTCGAGTGCGTGCCAGGGTTGGCAGACACTTCGGAGAGGAGTTCCCAGTGGCCTCCACCGAAGCCCGTTTCCTCCATGAGTTCGCGTTGGGCGGCGGCCAAGAAATCCTTATCGGTTGGATCGCAGACGCCCGCGCAGATTTCGTAATCGAAACGCCCCAGACCGTGACGGTACTGGCGTTCCATGATCATTTTACCGTCCTTCGTGACGGCGACGACGCCCACCCATTCCGGATATTCGAGGACGAAGTATTCGGGAATGTGCGCGCCATTGGGAAGCTCCACATCATCACTCCGAACCGTTAGCCACGGCTTTTTATACAGATAAGTCGAGGAGTGGACTTTCCAGATGCGCTGTTGTTCGTCGTCTTGAGTCATGGTTTAGATTTCTATTCCTTCGGGGTCGATGGGTTCCTTGAGATCATTCATCGCATCAACCATCCGGTCAATGATAGCTTTTTCCTCCTTAATGAAGCGGTAGCTATGGCAGTATGGGCAAACTGGCGTGATCAAAGGAATAATCGCCTCACAGCCCACGCAGAGTTTGAAAGAAGAGGGGCTGTTAGAGATCTCATCAGCGAGTTCGTGAGTGAAGATTTGCATAGTGAGCCAAGGAAAAGAAAAACAAGCCACCAATCAAAAGAGAGGTGGCTTGCAGTAAGATGGATAGAAAACCGAAGTTCTTACGTTAGGCAATCTTGGCAATGGCCTTAGCAGCCTTGCTCTTGTAGTTAGAAGCGCGGTTAGCAGGGATCTTACCAGTCTTAGCGGCTTTATCTACAGCGGAAGAAAATTCATTGTACGCAACAGAAGCAGCTTCCTTGTCGGCCTTTTCAACAGCGTCGGCGACCTTCTTGCGGAGCGTCTTCATGCGGGAAATCGCAGCACGGTTACGTGCGGTGCGGGTTTTCGTCTGACGGATGCGTTTGAGAGCGGATTTAATATTAGCCATGTGTAAAAAGATTAGAGATCGGTCTTCGTTCCGAAGTGCAGGGCATTTTAGGGATCGAAAGACCGATGTCAAGCATAGGATGGGTAAATTGTTGTGATCTTGTCTATGAAAGGGGGAGGAGTTGGCGTTTCAAACGAGACATAATGGGCTTGTTCTGCTTTACCACAAGGGCTAGCGCCCGTAATATCCGCCTCGGAATGAATCGAGTCCAATTGCCAGAAAAAACGTACGACGGATATATTTTTGACCTCGATGGGACCTTGGTGGACAGCATGCCTCTTCATTACAGAGCATGGCGCCAAGCATTAGCAGAGGCAGGTGCACCCTATGAGGCATTTTTAGTTGAGGAATTTTGCTCCTGTGGAGGGAAGTCGGCCAATGATGTCGTGCGTTTTCTTAACGAGAAGTACGGATTGTACATGGATGCGGCAACGACGGCAGATAACAAGCGACGCATTTATTTAGAGCTACTGGACAAAGAAGGCGTGCCACCCATCAAAGAGACCGTGGAGTTTGTTCGATCCTTGGGGCCGAATGCACCCGTAGCCATTGCCACAGGGAGTGCTATTCCTGGGGCCGAGCGCACCTTAGTCAGTGCAGGGATTCGCGACCTGTTCGACATTATTGTGACGCCAGACGACGTCGAACACGGGAAACCCGCGCCCGACATGTTCCTGTTAGCCGCAAGCAAATTGGGAGTCGATCCCTCACGCTGCATCGTCTTTGAAGATGCCGTCCCTGGGATTACCGCTGCCAAGAACGCAGGAATGGATTGCTGCGTGGTGGGGCGTTCTGAGAAATTCTAATACTATATATAAGGGAGATCTCCAAAGATGAAACATTCGCTACTGACCATAGCCCTGAGTCTGGCGACGAGTTGCGCATTGTTGAGCAGTTGCAGTCAGACGCCCACGATTGCCATGGAGCAACCTAACAGCCCCACCATGCCGGCGGGATTTACCTACGTCGACCGCGTGGCACCACAGGTTTCCGCAGACCTCAAGTACGCCGGGAACGACAACTTCATTGGGCGACCGATGGCAGGGTACCGAGGACATCGTCCGATCTTGCGCATTGAAGCGGCGCAGGCACTGAAAAAGGCCTCGGATTCTTTGGCGAAGCAAGGGTATGGCTTGCTGATCTACGATGCCTACCGTCCGCACACCGCCATGATTGACATCAATCAGTGGGGAAAAGACCTGACGGATCAGAAGATGAAGGCGAAGTTTTATCCGAACATCGACAAAGCGACCATCTTCAAAGACTGCTACATTCGCGACTGCTCCGAGCACTCGCGAGGCGTGGCCTTGGACATCACCTTGGTTGATTTGAAGACCAAGAAGCCCGTCGACATGGGAGGACACCACGATTTATTGGACCCATCGTCAGCCACGGCCTCAACGCAAGTGACAGCCAAACAGCGGAAGAATCGCCAGATATTGAAGCAAGCGATGGAGGCTGCAGGATTCGATAATTACTCGCTAGAATGGTGGCACTATCGGCTCTCTCCCGAGCCCGATGAGACGCTGTATTTCTGCTTCCCGGCATGGGATGGCATGCAAGAGAAATGACATATTCAAGCATGTCAGAAAGTTCTGGCGAATGACATCATGTATAAATTTTCTCGAAACTACAGTTTGGTTAGTATAAGTATGATTAAAACATGAGGAACAAACGACAGACATCAAGATTTTGGCATTTGTTATGTATGCTTATTCTGGTGTTGGCGGGATGGTTCGGGACAGTAACACCTACAGCGGAAGCTTCAGGACTGTCAGCGATTGTCCCAGCCTACCACGCCGAGGATGATGGGGTGAAACCTCAGTACAGCCATTTTCCCATACCATTGAGTGTGTATGAGGAAGAAGAACAGGCTGCAGGCATCCACGGCGTCTGGGATAAGTTAGTATTCCGCGTCCAGAAAGATCCCTTTAATCTCGCGGTAACACTTGTCTTCCTTGGTGCTATTATCCACACGTTCCTTGCTGCCAAGTTTGAACGAATTTCACACAAACTGGCGCAGCGACACAAAGAAAAGTTGCGTGCATCGGGGTATCGCGTGATGCACCCCGATGAGCAGCCGCCGATTTCATTCTTTTCCGTTGTTTTTCACTTCCTCGGCGAAGTGGAAGCAGTCTTTGGGATATGGACAATTCCCTTCGTGATTGTCTGTCACCGCTACTACAGTTTTGAGGACTTCAAGCTGTACCTCAACTACGACTGTACTTTTGTGGAGCCCTTGTTCGTGATGGTCGTCATGATCATTGCCTCCTCGCGCCCTGTCTTCCGCTTGGCTGAAACTGTCCTCAAGTTTGGCGCTAAGATTGGGAAGGGAACGCCAGGGGCGTGGTGGCTGTCCGTGATGTGCTTGGCTCCTCTGTTGGGGTCGCTGATCACCGAACCCGCCGCTATGACGATTGGCGCGTTGTTGCTCGCCAAGAAGTTCTACGATCTGAAGCCGAGTCGCCCCCTGATGTACGCCTCCTTGGCGCTGTTGTTCGTCAACATTTCCATCGGTGGGACGCTGTCTTGCTTTGCCGCACCGCCCGTCGTGATGGTGGCCGAGAAGTGGGGATGGGGCATGGATCACATGATCATGCACTTCGGTTGGAAGGCCGTGGCCGCCATCCTGATCTCCAACATTGTCTACTTCATCATCTTCCACAAAGAATTCGCACGTTTGGCTGAAAAGCAGGCCGCCGAGCAAGCCTTCAGCGAAGGGATTCCGAGTTCATGGGAAGACCGCAACGACAAGGTGCCACTTTGGGTGACGGGCGTACACGTCCTGTTCTTGGCATGGACCGTTTACTTCTCCCACATTCCCGTTCTCTTCATCGGGAGCTTCCTCTTCTACATGGGCTTCACCTTGGCGACGCCCCAATACCAAAATGCCATGAGCATTAAGGTGCCGATGATGGTGGCCTTCTTCTTGGCAGGCTTGGTGATCTTGGGTGGCGTTCAGGCATGGTGGTTGCAACCCGTCCTCATGGGCTTGGATGCCGACGACGTCATGTTGGGAGCCACGGCATTGACGGCCTTCAACGACAATGCGGCAGTGACCTTCCTTGCTTCGATTGTGCCAAGCTTAAGCGACAGCGTGAAATACGCCGTGGTGGCTGGTGCTGTGACAGGTGGCGGCTTGACCGTGATCGCCAACGCGCCGAACCCTGCTGGGCAGGCCATCTTGGGCAAATACTTCAAGGGGATCAACCCCGTGTGGCTTTTTGTCTTCGCGATCTTCCCGACGGCCGTCGTTTACATTTTCTTCACTTGCTTTGGTCACTAATCAGGGCTAAATCCTTGCCGCGCAATTATGTTTACAGGACTAGTTGAAACGACGGGGCGCGTTTGCCGGATTTTACCTATCCAAGGTGGTGCACGACTGACCATTGACATCCCCTTTGCCGCGGAATTGAAGTTAGGTGATTCCGTGGCCACGAACGGATGTTGCCTGACCGTTGACGAGCTCAATGGCTCTGAAGTCAGCTTCGATTTGCTGTCTCAGACCCTCAAGGTGACGAGCTTGGGTGGCTTGGTGGAAGGCTCACTTGTCAATCTGGAACGAGCCATGAGACCAGACGACCGCTTGGGTGGACACTTTGTCATGGGACACGTCGACACGTGCGGCACGGTGGCGGCTCTCGACGCCGTGGGGCAGGATCACCGCTTGGAAGTGGAAATCCCCGCCGAGTTTGCTCGCTACTGCATCGACAAAGGATCCATTGCCATTGACGGCATCTCGCTGACCATTGCGAACATTCTTTCCAACGGTCACCTCGAGTTCTGGATCACGCCTCATACGTTTGCACGCACGAATCTGGCTGCGACAAAAGTCGGGGACAAGGTGGACGTAGAAGTGGATATGCTCGCCAAATACGTGGAACGACTTTTTGCTCAGAAGCAGTAGGGGA
>CAYNVM010000047.1:0-12408 GCA_964400645.1 uncultured Akkermansia sp.
CCGCTTCTCATCGCCGTTTCCTATACTCTCAATCCCTTATACGAGCAAGCCTTGAACAAAAAAACCACCCCGCAACAGCGAAGTGGTTTTTTGTAAGGAGATTTCAGAAAAGAAATCAGTTTTGGTCACCGTTGTCTTGTGAAGGTCTCCAGTCTTCCGTTTCGGAGCTGAGACCAGAAAGACCAGCCAAATTGAAGGCTTGTTCGATGGAGTTGATGCCAGAGTTATCTGAGCGAAGAACATCGAAGGAAGCCGTTTCACGGCGAAGCTGATCTGCATCATAGCCAACGGCCTTGATGGAAAGACCAATACGGCGTTCGATCTTGTCGACCTTGATAACGCGAGCTTCGATTTCCTGACCAACCTTGATGATATCCTTGACGCGTTCCACGTGATCTTCGCTGAGCTGAGAAATGTGGATGAGACCGTCGATATCACCATCAAGGTTAACGAATGCACCAAAGCTAGCGATCTTAGCGACTTGACCCTTGACCATGTCACCAACCTTGAAGCGGTCTTCGATGGATTCCCAAGGATCAGGTTCAAGCTGCTTGATACCAAGAGAAACACGCTGTTCGTCGCGCTTGATTTCCAAAACGATAGCTTCGACTTCGTCGCCCTTCTTGAGGACTTCGGAAGGATTGTTGATCTTGCGAGTCCAGCTCATGTCGGACACGTGGATCATACCATCGATACCTTCTTCGAGGCCGATGAATGCACCGTAAGGAGTAAGGTTGCGAACTTGTCCCTTGATGATAGTGCCTTGTGGGAAGCGCTTTTCGATATCGTCCCATGGGTTGGCTTCGAGCTGACGAACGCCCAAGGAGATCTTCTGTTCCTTCTGAGAAATGGAAAGAACAACGGCTTCGATTTCTTGGTCGAGGTGAAGCACGTCGCTAGGACGGGTGATGCGCTTGACCCAAGAAAGTTCGGAAACGTGAACAAGGCCTTCAACGCCACGTTCAAGTTCAACGAATGCACCGTAAGGAAGAAGCTTCGTGACGCGGCCCTTGACGCGAGAGTCGATTGGGTACTTGCGTTCGATGTCGGCCCATGGGTTTTCGGTCATCTGCTTGAGACCGAGGGAAACACGTTCCTTATCGCGGTCAACTTCAAGGATGATAACTTCCAAGGACTGACCGATGTGAAGCATTTCGCTTGGGTGATTGACACGGCCCCAGCTCATGTCGGTGATGTGGAGGAGGCCATCCATACCGCGGAGGTCAACGAATGCACCGAAGTCCGTGATGTTCTTAACAACACCTTCAACCTTGTCACCAACCTTAACGGTTTCAAGGAAGCGCTGGCGCTGTTCAGCACGTTCAGCTTCGATCATTTCACGACGGGAAAGAACGATATTCTTGCGTTCGTCGTTAACCTTAACGATCTTGAATTCAAATACCTTACCAACGTATTCGTTGAGATCCTTAGGTGGAATGATGTCTACCTGAGAACCTGGAAGGAAGGCTTCAACGCCGACATTGACCATGAGGCCACCCTTAACGACGCTCTTGACCTTACCCTTAACCAGACCACCTTCGCGATAAACAGCAACGATTTTTTCCCAGTTCTGCTTGTGAGCAGCTTTTTCCTTGGAAAGAACAACCAAACCGGCTTCGTTTTCAAGGCGTTCAAGAAGGACTTCGATCTCGTCCCCTACTTCAATTTCTTCATCTTCAAATTCAGAGATGGAGATAGAGCCCTCGGACTTGTATCCGATGTCAACGAGGACAACTTGAGGACGGATTTCAATGATGGTTCCGTTAACGATGGAACCTTCGCGGAATTCGTGGAACTTGCTATCAATCAAGTCCACCAGTTCATTGTTGATCATGTAAATTGGTTAATAAGTTGATCTTAGCGATTTCTCTCGTGGCCCCAGATTCCGACGGATTGATGGGGCACCTTCTCCGTCGGCCGAAAAATCGGTTGGTTTCAATTAGCACATTCTCTATCTTTTGCAAGAATTTTTCCTGCAATACACCTGATTTCATCAGGCTCCTGTAACCATCGCTTCAATTTCTCGCTCTTTGGTCTCTATTTCTTCACTCAACTCTGACCAACGCGTGTACTGAGCCTCGAGATTACGCTCGATTTCACCAAACTCTCTCGTGACTTCTACGATGCGATCAGAATCTGAAGCAATTTCAGGATCGTTCAGGGCTTGTTCTAATTTTTGTTTACCTTCTTCAAGATCAGCAATCTCAGACTCAAGTTGTTCCAACTCTTGACGCAATGGCTTAATCACTTTGTTCTTGGCCTGACGCAACTCGGCTTCAAGACGACGTTGCGCTTTTCTGTCACCTCCCGCCACGGTCGCAACACTGCCAACTGTCGAGGATACTCCAGACTTAACAACAGCCTTATTCTTTTCCTGAGCCAAAATCTCCGATTCACGGTCGATTTGTTCGACGTAATCAGAAACATTGCCCAAGAAAACTCGAGGAGCAAAACCTGGGCGGAATTCGATCACCTTGGAAACGATCGGATCAAGGAAGCTTCTATTGTGAGAAACGATACAGTACGAGCCAGGATATTCCAACAGAGCCTGTTGTAATACCTGCTGAGATTGAATATCCAAGTGGTTCGTCGGTTCGTCCAAAATGAGGAAGTTTGCAGGATGAAGCAACATGCGCACCAAGGCAACACGTGACCGTTCTCCACCTGAGAGCACTCCAATCTTTTTGAAGACGTCATCTCCCTTAAACAGGAAACAGCCCAACAAATTACGAACAAGAGGAGCCGTTTCTCGGGAAGCAGCCTGCTCGACACTCTCTAAAATCGTGAGATTGGGGTCCAAATCATCCGCGTGCGTCTGAGAGAAAAAGGCAACACTTGTATGCGATCCAATCGTCACCTTGCCAGACGTTGGTTCTTCTCCCCCGGAAATCAGGCGTGAGAAAGTTGATTTCCCTGCTCCATTGACCCCTACGATGGCAATGCGATCTCCCTTAACGATTTCGAAGTTATAATTGTCGAGAACTCGAACGGCTCCGTAATGCTTGCTCACGTTTTCCAGTTTAACAACGCTATGCGCCCCAGGAGGTGGCTCAGGGAAATGGAAGTTCATCACGGCATCATCATCTTCCAACTCTATCACCTCCACCTTCTCGAGCATCTTGATTCGAGATTGAACCAAGGATGCCTTTGAGGCTTTGGAGCGGAATCGATCTATGAATTCCTTCGTCTTTGTAATTTCTCGTTGTTGCGCTTTGTACTGGCGCTTAAGAATTTCTTTGCGAGCCGCACTTTCTTTGAGGAAATAGGTGAAATTCCCAGAGTACTCCTCCGCTCGACCATGGTAGAAAGCTATTGTGCGAGAAACAAGTGAGTCCAGTAACGCCACATCGTGTGAGATGAGAATAATAGCTCCTTTGTAAGAGCGGAGATATAATTCCATCCACCGTTGTGACTGAATGTCCAAGTGGTTTGTTGGCTCGTCTAACATCAGCACTTCAGGCTCGCGCAACAACAACTTTGCTAAGGCAATACGCATCTGCCAACCACCTGAAAACTCTCCGCAATCACGGTCAAAATCAGAATCACGGAATCCGAGTCCTCGCAAAATTGACTCAGCCTTGGGCTTGAGTCTTGCCAAATCATGATGGTGCAAGATCAGCTCGAGCTCACCGATCTTATCTAAAAGACTAGAATAGGCTGATGATCTGGGATCCAAGGCTTTGAGCTCCTCAGTCATTCTGTCAATCTCCTTCTGCATGTCCCATAAGTCCGCAAAAGCTGATTGAACTTCTGTCATCAAACTACGCCCTGAAATGTGAATCCCTTCCTGAGGAAGATACCCAATCCGGCACCCTTTGGGCATGATGATTTCCCCTGCATCAGCTTCCTGAATACCTGCGATGCACTTCATCAGAGTCGATTTCCCCGCACCATTATGACCTGCCAAAGCAATCCGTTCCCCGTCATCAACAGTAAACGATAAATCCTTAAACAGTACTCGAGCCGCAAATTGAACTTTGAGATTCTGAACAGAAAGCACCATGGGCGCAAGAAGTTAGGACACAGGGTCCATTCCATCAAGCACAATCCCTAGTTCTTCTCATGCTTGCTATTTGTGCAAATAAACTGTTAGAATAAAACCCGACACAATCGACGCCTTCTCTCCCTACTTTTTTAATAACTCATGAAAAAAATCTTTGTCTCGGGGTGCTATGACATCCTCCACGCTGGGCACATTCAGTTCTTTGAAGAGGCCCGCGCCCTAGGGGATTATCTAATAGTAAGCTTTGCGTCATCGGAAGTGCTGTGGCATCACAAAAAACGCCGAGCCTCCATCCCTGACGAACATAAAAAAGTGTTGTTGGAAAGTCTGCGGATGGTCGACCAAGTAATCGTGGGGAAAGGGATGAAGTTAGGCCTAGATTTCGAGGAAGATTTTCTGAGAGAAAAGCCCGATATTCTTGCCGTTACGGAAGACGATTTATATGGAGACATTAAGAGGGAGTTGTGTAGCCGTATAGGTGCGACGTATTTTGTTTTACCGAAGACCCCACCGAGATTCGAACCTGTCTCAACAAGCTCTATTGTGCAACATATCAAGGCCCCCAATGAAGTACCTCTGAGAGTCGACTTTGCTGGCGGTTGGTTGGACGTACCTCGGCATTCTAGAAAAGGTGCTTATGTCGTGAATTGCGCAGTAACTCCAATGGTCTCCCTAAGAGAGTGGCCTTATGAGAAGTGTGCTGGAATGGGTGGCAGTGGTGCATGGGCCATGTTGGATGGGCGAGACCCCGTTCAATCAGAACTTGATCTAGGTGTGGGTTGGCAAGACCCTGCAGTCATTTCAGAAACGGGACTTTGCGTGTGGTGTTCGGGAGAAAGACCGGTTCTGGACATCAAGAGCACGGGAAACTTCTTGAGTGGCTGTATGGCCATCCGTTATACAAATCACCCTCACAACACGCCTTCTGTAGCAGACTGCTCTCGTGACTACGAACGAATTGCCCAATCGTCCCTTATTGCTCGAGCTGGGGTCATAGAACATAACATTGAGACCTTAGCTGCTGGCGTCGCTCTCTACTATAGCGTCCAGTTAGAAGAGGGGATGGAGCCTTTACAAAAAATCCAAGGTTCTATCGCTCAAAAATACTGTGGAGGTGGTCATGGTGGCTATGCCCTGTATTTGTTCCCCACCCCAGAAGCACGATCCGAAGCGTTGAATGCGGATCCCCAACTGATGAGTGTGGAACCTTATTGCAGAAAACTCTTCTAAAATAGGGACACTTTTCAACGGCATAAGAGGACATTTCTATTATTAGCTAGGTAATTGCCTGATTTTTCAGTAATTATTAAACGAACAACTTCCGTATATTTAAGGGTTATATGATCAGAATTAAGTTAGTTTCCAAAGGACTAGAAGCTCCACCCAAAGAAGTCTACCCCGAGATTCCTTGGAAAGACTGTCTATTTTTATCTGATCCTAATGAGCGGAACTACGACTGGCTTGTTGTGTATGATGAATTTCCTCGCACATCTGCTGGTAGTATCATTAATGGAGCAGAACCGCTCGCTTGTCCTCGAGAACAAACCATTCTTGTCACAGTAGAACCTCCTACAATTAAGACATATAGCTCTTTTTACACCAAACAGTTTGGGTATGTTCTCACCACACATAGCCCAGACTTCCTCCCCCATAGGAATCACCGCACGGGACGTGGTTGCCTCTACTGGATCTATGGGAAACCTCTTGATGAGGTCCTATCTAGTGAAGAACCAGTCAAAACAAAAATGCTCTCTACGGTCAGTTCTGCTAAGCAACAGAGACATACCCAACACAACAACCGTTTTGCCTTAGTGAGCTATCTGAGCAAGCATCTCCCTGAGCTTGATTGGTATGGCTATGGAGTCATCCATCTTGAACACAAATACGAAGCTCTTGATCCTTATAAGTATCACGTCGCTATCGAAAACTATCTCTACCCCAATCACTGGACAGAGAAACTTGCTGACAGTTTTCTTGGGCTTTGTTTACCATTCTACGCTGGTGACCCCAACGTTGCTGAAATCTTTCCTGAAGAGAGTTTCATCCCTATTCCCATCAACGACCACGAACGAGCCTGCGCCATCATCCGTGAAGCCATGGACAATGGTGAATATGAGAAGCGCCTTCCTGCCATCCGTGAAGCACGACGCCTCATTATCGAAAAGTATAACTTTTATCAGCAGGTTTCAGATGTGATCCATGAGCACATGGCTCAAAACACGGCACCTTCTGTATCAACAGGAAAACCATTCATCCTGAAAGGAAGGCACCGTTTGAGACGCAACCCCATCAATGCCCTCATCGCTTGTGAAGAACATATCCGATTTGGACTAAAAGCAATGAGGACAGACAATAACTGGCAATAATCCATCTCCATGAACCAATTCTTAGCTTCCATTCCTGACATCTATGTCATCAATCTCGATCACCGTACGGATCGATGGAATGACTTTTGCTCACGTTGGAGTGATATCTTGGACTTTTCTCGCGTCCATCGTGTGTCAGCTGTGCTAGGAAAAGACCTACCAGGCTTCGGCGAACTCCCCTGGTTCACCCCTAGGACGCAAGGTCGCGAAGGGACTTGGGCGGGAGCAGCAGGGTGTACTCTGTCTCACAGACGAGCTTTAGAACTAGCTAAGAAGACAACTTCTGACTACGTTCTAATATTGGAGGATGACGCTACTCCATCTGAGTGGCTCACCAAATTAGATACGGCTGAAGGAACCCAACAATTAACGGATTTCCTTGAATCTAATACTTCGTGGGGAATCTGCTACTTGGGTTACACCTTCAAACCTATGTCTGGCGTACCCGTTCTCTCCCTCCCTGACTCATGGAAACTGTGGAAGGTCCCTGGAGTTCTGTGCATGCACGCGGCCATTGTCCACCACCGCGCCATCGACACAATTCTAGATAATTTCCCCACACAAGAAACAATTTGGGCATGGATTGCTCGTTTCCGAGCTATTGATACATGGCTCATGCGCCATTTCGAATCCACCAGTGGACTTGATGTCATCATCTCAACACCTCAGTTGATCATTCAGGCAGACTCCGTATCTGATATCGTTAATAGAGAAGTCGTTCACGACCATAGCGATATCTGCCTAGAACCGCACGAAGTTACTCCAACTTCATATTCGTTGCGTAAGATTTTTCTTGGTTCTCTCCATCGTCTTCTACTCTATTGCGTGGAATGCTACAAATACGTAAGAACAAATCTCTGGGGATTCCCTGGGAAGCATTAAGATCTAAGAACCACACATCTCTTCAATCCATCCTCCTCAACTTCTATTAGGAAAATGTCTCGCCTCACCACCCTGATTGACCGCTTTGCCTCCACTAAAATTCTCTGCATTGGTGACATCATGCTAGATGAATTCCTGTATGGAGTAGTCAACAGAATCTCCCCCGAAGCTCCCGTGCCTATCATGAAAATGAACGGAGTATCACGGATGCTTGGTGGTGCAGGTAACGTGGTCTCCAACCTACGTTCCTTAGGTTGCCCTACAACTTTTATTGGCGTTGTTGGACGGGATACTGAAGGTGAAGAAATCCGTCGCTACTTGGAAGAGACAGGCTGTCAGTCAGAGCTCATTGTCAAAGATGATTATGAGACGACTATCAAGATCCGTTTTGTAGCAGGCAAACACCACCTGTTGCGCGCTGACAAGGAGCAAGAACTCCTGATGGATAAGGAACTCACCCATCAGCTACTCGATCGCATCGATAAGTTTCTGCCAGAATCCAACATTGTACTCCTGTCTGACTATGGCAAAGGGATCTTTGATGCCCAAACCACCCAAGCTGTCATCAATCGATGCCGAGCTCTTGGGAAACCCGTCATTGTCGATCCTAAGGGTTCTGATTACTCGCGCTACCGAGGAGCAACTCTCATCAAACCAAATATCAAGGAGTTTACTGAAGCTACGGGTATAGGTCTTGATTTTAGCTCAACCGATTGGCCTAAACATGTCCAACAGGGAGCGCGTCAACTCTTTAACCAGTTTGGCATTGAACAACTCTTGGTGACACTGAGTGAACATGGAATGATTTTCATTAATGCCACTCAAGAGGACCAATGGGTTCAGATTCCTACTGAGGCAAAGGAAGTCTTTGATGTTTCAGGGGCAGGTGACACGTCTCTGGCCTGTTTGGGAGCTTCTTTGGCTGCTGGTGCTCAAATACCTGAAGCTCTTCAGCTCTCTAACACCGCAGCTGGCATTGTGGTCGGTAAATTCGGGACGGCTTGCGTCACCCCTGATGAACTCAAATTAGCTCTCGGCAAGAAAGAGTCTATCTGCACGTGGAAACGACGCGATAATGTCCTATCGGTATCACAACTCCTTCCCATTATCCACCAAGCCCAGGCTCATGGCAAAAAGGTTGGTTTTACCAATGGTTGCTTCGACCTCCTTCATCTTGGCCACCTTCAATCGTTCATCAAAACACGAGAGCTCTGCGACCTTCTCATTGTTGGCATCAATACAGACGCCTCTGTAAAAAGACTTAAAGGAGAGCATCGTCCCATCAATTCTGAGGAAATGCGCTCTCTTCTCGTCTCTTCTTTGGAATACGTCGACTACGTTGTCTTGTTTGATGATGACACTGCTTTACCTCTCCTAGAAAAGCTTAGACCTGACATCATTGCCAAAGAAGGGTATCCTCTCGATCGTTGGCCAGAAGGACAATTTGTTGTTTCATACGGCGGACAAGCTGTTGAGTTACCTCGCCTCGACGGGTTTTCTTCGACAGACCTTATTAAACGAATCAACTCTGCTGAATCATGACTTCCTTCATCTCCGCACAATTCCTTCTCATTGCGCAGAACTTTTCTGCGTTAGCCCAACAAGCTGACAAGGTTTCTGAAATTGCTCAGCTGTGCACAGAAGCTATCAAAAGAGGTCATAAGATTATGTTTTGTGGGAATGGTGGGTCTGCCGCTGATTCCCAACACCTTGCAGCAGAACTTGTAGGACGCTACAAGTTGGAACGGCCAGCCCTAAACGCCATTGCCCTAACAGTAGACACATCTATCCTTACTGCCGTTGGTAATGATTACGGATATGATCAAGTCTTTGCTCGCCAAGTTGAAGGAATAGGACGCCAAGGAGATGTTCTGATCGGGCTCTCCACAAGTGGCAACAGTAAGAACGTCATTCTCGCTATGCAACAAGCTCACAGCATGGGCATCACAACCGTTGCGCTTACTGGTGCAAGTGGAGGTCAGATGAGCCAGTTAGCTCAATACGCATTGGCTGTTCCTTCCTCGGAAACAAATCACATTCAGGAAATGCACATTGCCGTTGGTCACCTCATCTGCGAACTCATTGAGAGGGCTCTCTATGCCAACTAAAGCTCTGTTCTTGGACCGCGATGGTGTCATTAACATTGATACGGGCTATGTCTACCGCCCAGAAGATTTCCATCTAGTCCCTGGCATCATTGATCTCTGCCGAGCAGCCCAAGAAGCTGGCTATCTCATTGTGGTCGTCACCAACCAATCAGGCATTGCTCGCTCTATGTTCTCTGAAGAGGATTTTTCCAAGCTCTGCCTCTGGATGCGTCAATTATTCTCCAGTCAAGGAGTTCGCATTGACGCTATCTACCACTGTCCTGTTCTCGATGACCATCATCCTGACCGCAAACCCAATCCAGGACTGTTTCTTAAGGCCACTTCAGATCTCCAAATTGATCTGACATCCTCTTTTTCTGTGGGAGACAAAGAACGAGATATTTCTGCGGCTTTGTCAGCAGGTGTTGCGAGCAATTACCTACTTTCGGAAACGCCCTCTCCAACACAAGCCACGGCCAGAGTTTCCTCTCTATCAGAACTCACTCATCTACTCTTTCCTCATTTTCTTTCTCAAGCTTCAAGTTAATTGCTCAGCCTCAAAACTAAATATCTAAGCCTTCAGATATAACGTTTTGCATCTTGCTGTAGCTATTCTTCTCAAGGGAGAGAAGATCTAACTTAGGATTGTCACCTTGTCTTATATGTGATAAAGGGGATCTGTCCTACTTAGAGTATAATCGTCATGATCATTATAACTGGAGGAGCAGGTTTTATTGGCTCAAACATTGTCGCTGCTTTAGAGAAAAACGGATACAAAGATCTCGTTGTTGCAGATTATCTTGGTTCTGACGAAAAATGGAAAAATATTGCCAAGAGAGAGCTCTGCGCTGTCGTCTCGCCAGACAAAATGTTGTCTTACATGGAAGATCACGCCAAAGAAATTGAAGCGGTCATCCACATGGGTGCTATCTCGGCAACAACGGAAACGGATGCGGATCTCATCATCCACACCAATTTCACTCTTAGCCAACAAATCTGGGATTTCTGCTCCAAGCATCAATGCCAGTTCATCTATGCTTCTTCAGCGGCTACCTATGGCGATGGTTCTCTCGGCTTTGATGATAATTCTTCCTTAGAACACCTCAACGCCTTGCGTCCTCTGAACGCATATGGTTGGAGCAAAGCTCTATTCGACCGCAAAGTTGCACGCGATATCAAAGAAGGTCGTCCTCAACCTCTTCAATATGCTGGTCTAAAGTTCTTCAACGTATACGGTCCTAACGAATACCATAAAGGTGGGCAGAAAAGTGTCGTCGCTCACATCTTCCCACAAGTAAAGAAAAACGAAACAGTCCAACTCTTTAAGTCCTACAACCCTAACTACAAGGACGGCTGGCAACTGAGAGACTTTGTTTGGGTGGGCGACTGCGTCAATGTCATCCTTTGGCTCCTGAAACATCCCAACGTCAATGGTCTCTTTAACGTCGGTACTGGACAAGCTCGCTCGTTCTATGATTTGGCTAAAGCCAGTTTCCAAGCTCTAGGACTTACCGAAAAGATTGCCTTCAAGGACATGCCTGAAGCTCTCAAGGGTAAATATCAATATTATACCCAAGCAGACCTTACAAAACTCCGTGCTGTTGGATACACGGCTCCAATGACGAGCCTCGAAGATGGCATCCGAGAATATGTCTGTTCTTATCTGAACGAAGAAGATCCTTACGTCTAATACTTGCACCATCCACATGGCAACCTCTCGCATTCTCGTCATCAAACACGGTGCTTTGGGCGACCTCGTATTGGCTAGCGGTCGCATGAAGTATATCCGCGAGATGTATCCTCATGCGCACATCACGCTAATGACAATGGGGCTCTTTCTCCCCTTGGTTCGCCAGTTGGGAGTTTTTGATGATTTCATCGTCGATAACCGGGTCTCCTACCTAAATTGGAAGGACAACTATAAAGCGATCAAAGCTCTTTTGGATGGCAACTTTGATACTATTATCGACATTCAATCATCCTCTCGTACTCGTCATCGCTACTACCCTCTCTTCAGACTCTTTACTAAAAGGAAAAGCGACTGGATTGACGCTCCTCACCACAAGTGCACAACCCTGAATCCACGTTGCTTCCCTCTTCCAGCCAAAGAGACAATCACCACTGTGGATATCCCCTTCCCTCCTGCCGATCTCTCAATGATCAAAGGGGAAGGTAAACATTTCAATGAACTTCCTGACAACTATGTTTTGCTCATCCCAGGATGTTCTCCTCAACACCCTTACAAGCGTTGGCCTGTAACCTCCTTTATTTCTTTGGCTCAACGCCTTGCTGATCGGCAAATCCACTCAGTTGTCCTCGGTACAAAGGCTGAGTCTGAAGAAATCGAGCAAATTGTCTCATCGACTCCTAAAGCTATCAGCTTTATGGGTAAAGCTTCTCTGGAAGATATTCCTCAACTCGCTATGCGCGCATTGGCATGCGTTGGCAATGACACAGGGCCTACTCATATGAGTGCTTACACAGCTTCCCCTGTCATAGCTCTCTTTTCTCATAAAACGCGCAATTCTGCCATCAAAGCGCCTAAAATACATAACATCATTTCACCTGGACTCATCGAAGAAATCTCCGTAGACCAAGTCTGGAATGAGTTACTGCCTTTTATCGGACAAGCCTAAGTTTGATCCGCTTATTTTTTACCTCTAATCATTCGGGTAAAACGACGGAAATGGTAGAACAAGGCGTGTCCCCAAAATTGAGAAAGGACATAGAGGATGCGATCTGCTTTTGACCGTTCTATTTGTGGGTGAGTGACTATGCCCTTTAGCCATTCCATAAATTCACTCTCCACTCGTAGCATCTTCCCTTCCTCATTGAATATAGGTTCATTGAGATAACTGAGAAGCAACTCATCGTTTTGGTCTACCTCTCGGATATAATCGATCAGTTCCTTCTCATTCGCAAAATCTTCATACCTGATGAATGCCTTTGGATTGAATTCTGAGGCAACATCAGGATTCCCCCAATAGATGGGGACCGTCCTCGCCAACAATGCTTCAAAAAGCTTTTCTGTCTGATAGCCTGGATGAGATTCATTCTCAAAGGCAATTGA
>CAYNVM010000048.1:0-11928 GCA_964400645.1 uncultured Akkermansia sp.
GGGAAAATGTTGAGGGTGTTGGCACCCATCGTCGCAATCTGTTCCTTGATCTGCTGGGTGGATCCGCGTCCGATTTCCATCATCGCAATCACCGCAGCAATACCAATAATAATGCCGAGCACGGTCAGCGAGGCTCGCATGGGGTTGCGAACTAGCGCTCGGATACACGTCTTTAGGAGGGGGATAAACTTCATAAGGCCTCTTCGCTGAGCATGGATGAAACGCCTTCATTGATGCGACCATCCACCATGTGAATGGCCCGATCTGTAAAGGAGGCAATCTTGGGGTCGTGCGTCACGAGAATCACGGTAATCCCCTGTTTTCGGTTGAGATCCTTGAACATGTGCAACACTTCGCTCGACGTCACTGAGTCCAAGTTCCCTGTCGGTTCGTCGGCCAACAAAACGCTTGGGGAGTTAATCAGTGAGCGTGCAATGGCAACGCGCTGTTGCTGGCCACCTGACAACTGTGCAGGCGAGTGGTCCATGCGGTCTGAAAGTCCGACGATGTTGAGCAATTCAATGGCTCGTTCGCGGATCTCCTTCATGGGACGTGCTGGGTGACAGTATGACGCTGGCATCATCACGTTCTCAAGAGCCGAAGTTCTTGAAAGCAGGTTGAAGTTCTGGAAGACGAATCCAATCAACTTGTTGCGCAGGTTCGCACGTTGGTCGGCATTAGCGCGCGCCACGTCCTGACCTGCAATCACGTACTGACCGCCGGACGGTCTGTCCAAGCAACCCAGAATGTTCATCAAGGTCGACTTACCTGAACCAGAAGCACCTGTCAGCGACACGAATTCGCCTTTGTCAATGTGAAGAGATATTCCCTTCAATACTTCCAAATCAATCTCTCCAAGGTGGTATACCTTGGATATGTCTCGCAATGTAATCACGATTCAATCATGCAAAATAGGGTTCATAGGACGGGCGGAGTTGACTTCCGCCCGTTACGGTCAGACGTCGATCAAGGATGTGGAGGCGGACCTTGATCCTTCTTGTTACCCTTTGGTCTGGGCGGTGCAAATGGGTTGTTCGTCGTGTCGTCTTCACCTTCGGTAGCTTCTGCTTCAGCTTCCTGAACCTGTGTCACGGAGGTCACAATCTGGAGACCTTCCTTCAGCTCGTCGGAGAACACAGGAGTGAGCATACCGTTGGTTTCTCCCGTCTTCACGCGGAGAGGACGGACAAAGCTACCTTCCTTCACCCAAATGGTACCTTCACTTTCGGTCTTCTGATCCTTGTCAGTGGTCTGTTGATCGGCAGCAGGAGCAGGTGGCATCTGGCCTTCACGTGGTCCCTTGCCAGGACGTGCTTCTGGAGCAATCATGTCTGGCGTTGGATTGAAGCGCAGAGCGGTGTTCGGCACAGCAAAGGTGTCTTGGTAATCCTGAACGATGAAGTTCACGTTCGCCGTCAGGTAAGGAAGAATCATCTTGTCGGGGTTGTCGGCGTCAACTTCCACGACGAAGGTCACCACGTTGGAGGACATAGTGGCGTTCGGGCGAATCTTGTTCACCACACCTTCAAAGGACTTGCCGGGATAGGCGTCAACCGTGAAGGTCACTTTCTGACCTGCATACACGTTGGCGATGTCGGCTTCGTTCACAGCTGCCCAAATCTGAATCTTGCTCAGATCCTTTGCCACGAGGAACAAGCTCGTTGCATTCATGCTAGACACCACCGTCTGTCCCAAGTTGACCAAGCGGTTCACGATAACGCCGTCTACAGGTGACGTAATCACCGTGTATTCCAAATTGCGCTTTTCGGTTTCGAGACTTGCTTCGGCACTCTGAAGAGTAGCTTCTGCCTGTTCCAACCCTGCTTCGGCCACAGCCACGGCTGCTCGGGTGTTTTCTTCGGATGAAATGTATTGGTCGTAGCTCGACTGGGAAAGAGCATCGCCTGCACCCAACTTCTCAGCACGATCGCGATCGCGCTTGGCTTGGTTGTGCTGAGCCTTGGCTTGTTCGATGTTGGCCTTGGCGCTCGTGATCTGGGCCTTGGCCTGAGCAATCTGGGCTTCAGCGCGCTTCACATCGTTCTTCACCACCACGTCGTCGATTCGTGCCAACAACTGGCCCTTCTTGACTTCACTGGCGTAGTCGACTTGGTTGCCGTTCACATCCTTACCAAATTCAAGGATGATACCACCCACCTGGGCACCTACGTCCACGAGTTCCGTGGGCTCAATCGTCCCTGTCGAGTCAATGGTCAGTCTAAAATCAGACTTGGCCAGAGGCGTTACATTAAAATGAACGCGTGGTGCCTCTTCTGACTTCCACTTCGTCCACCCCCACCATGCGGCAGCCACGATTACTATACAGACAATTAATTTTATGAAACGCTTCACGGAGGTACTATACCCCACAAAATCGGAGAAGTTGCACAATTTTTTTTAGAAAGTGTTACAGCCCACTTGGCACGAACAAAAAGAGCAGTATTCCCCACACGGAAAACACTGCTCTTTTGCTATGGCTAGTAGTGGAACTTAATCGTCATCTTCGTCGAGCTCGCGGAGCTCTCGAAGGGCTTTTCTGTACCCTGCTTCGGCGGCCTTCTGATACCAGATTCTGGCCTGCTGAATGGAGCGGATGACGCCGTCGCCATCCTTGTAGCAGTCGGCCAAGCAGTACATGGCGTAGGCATGTCCCTTCTCGGCGGCCTTCGTGTACCATTCCGCTGCGAGCGTTCGGTTCTTGGCGACGCCATCGCCGTTCTCGTACATCTCGCCCAAGGCGGTCATCGCATCCAGATCTCCTTTGTCTGCCAATGATTTGAGTCCTTCTACAACGGCGGCATAGAGTCGTTCTGCCTCGCGTTCATTCTTGCGAATCCCCTTGCCTTCATCGAGAGCCCACGCATAGGCGTATTGAGCCATGAAATCTCCCTTCTCAGCCGCCTCTTTGAGTTGCTCAATGCCTGACCACTTCTTCTGGCCTACGGTGTATGTCGACCAATCGTAGGTCGGAAAATCGGCCCAACTCAGGCTCGGAAGGAGTACAGCGCCCAGTACTAGCAATTGACTTATTTTCATGATCTTTTCGTATGCTTCGACTGATGTCAAGGACACCTCTCAGAGACGTCCCGTTGATAGTATGACACAAACATTTTAATCATTTGTTCATCATATCACATTGACTATCAACACATAAAATAGATTGCAGAGCAATTCTCAATTTTGACATATTCTAAAATACACCATAGAAATCCGCCTTGATTTACTGGGCTTGGGTCTATAGATTCCGAGTATGCCATTCCCTTATAAGACGGCCATTTTGGCCATGCTCTCCGTACTTCCTCTGGAATCATGGGCTGCAGCTCCTCCTGCACCTTATGGCGCTCTTCCTACCCCTCAACAGGTTGAGTGGCAACGTATGGAATATTATGCCTTTGTTCACCTTGGCCTGAACACTTACACGGGCAAGGAATGGGGCTATGGCAACGAAGACCCCACGCAGTTCAACCCAACGGAGTTGAATGCGGACGCCATTGTGAAGCTTTTCAAAAAAGCGGGCATGAAGGGGATGATTCTGACCGCTAAACACCACGACGGTTTCTGCCTCTGGCCCACTAAAACGACCACGCACAATATCACCAAAGCTCCGTGGAAGAACGGCAAGGGCGACCTCGTTGCTGAATTTGCCAATGCCTGTAAGGCCAATGGCATCAAGTTTGGCACTTATATTTCCCCGTGGGACCGCAACCACAAGGACTATGCTAAACCCGGCTATTTGAAGGATTACTACGAGCAAATCCGCGAATTGCTCAGTGGCAAATACGGCGATATCTTTGAAATCTGGTTCGACGGCGCTAACGGCGGTGATGGCTACTACGGTGGCGCCCAGGAATCTCGCACCATCCCTGACGGCTACTACAACTTCCCGAAGATTGTGCAGGATATCCGCAAGCTCCAACCCAACTGCATCATCTGGGGCGCTGGCCACGTGGGCGACGCTCGTTGGGGTGGCTCGGAAAAGGGCTTCGTCAATTATCCTCACTGGGCCACGCAGGACACGGAAAAGGGTTCTAATGGTGGCACGGGCGTTCAGCACGGTAACCGCTGGGTTCCTGCCGAAGGCGATACGTCCATCCGCTCGGGTTGGTTCTGGCACCCTCAAAACAATAACACGGTTAAGACGCCTGAAACCTTGCTCAATGTCTGGCTTGAATCGGTCGGCCGTGGCGCTAACCTCATCCTCAATGTTCCCCCGGATCAACAGGGTAATATCTACCCCGATGACGCCCAAGCTCTCCTCCAATTCAAGGATCTGAGAGAACAGTTGCTCTCTCGCGACCTCGCTAAGGGCGCCAAGGCGAAGGCCTCCAATGTCCGTGGCGATGATAAGCAGTTTGCCCCGGCCAACATGTTCGACGGTAACTTGGATTCCTACTGGACCACGAACGATGGCCAAAATACCCCATCCGTCGAAATCGTCCTGCCCAAGCCTGTCTCCTTTGACTACGTCGGCCTCCGCGAACAAACTCGCCTCGGTCAACGCGTCGACGCCTTCACGGTGGAAGCCTTTGTCGATGGCAATTGGCAACAAATCATCGACGGCAAGACCATCGGTAACCGAGTCATCCTGCCCACGGCAAACAAGGTCACCACGGATAAGTTGCGCCTGACCATCACGGAATCCCCTGCGGTTCCCTGCATCACGGAGTTCTCGCTGTATGCTCGCCCGGTCACTCTTCCTCAGCCCACGATCAAGTCGGAAGCGGGTAAGATCACTATCAGCGCAGACTCCGACTTGGCCATCCACTACACCACGGACGGCACGGCTCCCACGAGCGACTCTCCTCTTTATAAGAAGCCTATCGAGCTTCCTTCTGGCGGCACGATCAAGGCTTGCGTCGTCGACGGCGAAGGCAACTTTGGCCCCATCGCTTCGCAACCCGTCGGTATCTCCAAGGCCAACTGGAAAATCGTTAAGGCCACGGCAGGGGCTCACCCTGAATACGCCATCGATGACAATCCTGACACCATCTGGGCCACGGGCTCTGACAAGGGCGAAAAGCATCCTCCGCAATCCATCACAGTGGACATGGGCAAGGCTTACCGCGTCCGTGGCTTCTCCTATCTGCCTCGCCAAGACGGTACCACCGATGGCATGACGGATCGCTATAAGTTTGAGGTTTCCCCTGATGGCAATAAGTGGGCTAAGGTCGCTGAAGGCGAGTTCTCGAACCTTCGCGCTAACCCCATCGAGCTCATCATTAGCACGAAAGACTTAGGCAAAGGCCGTAAGGTGCGCTTCTTCCGCTTCACGGGTACGCGCGCCCTCGACAAGAACTATGTCTCTGCCGCTGAAATCTCTGTCTTCTCCAAGCCTGTGGAATAACGGCAAGAGCCTGCTTTTTCTTGCCTCAACCTCACGGGGCTCCTAAAAGATAAACAATGACTGAACCAGATCCACCGCTCTCTTCCCCTGTTTCTCGGGAAAGTCTCGCCAGTCATATCGAGTCTGATGCTCACTTCTCTGAAGCCACCTTGCCCAACCCGCAACGTGACGAATTCTTCGTCTACCAACGCGAACTCGGGCAAGGTACGCGCTTGGAGAATTATGAGATCGAGCGTCCGTTGGGTGGCGGTGGATTTGGTATCACCTATTTGGCGCGCGATATTCTCCTTAACCGCTACGTCGTCATTAAGGAGAATTTCCCTGCCCCTTATTCTCACCGCGATCCTTTGTCGGGGCTCATCGTCCCCAACAATGAAAACGATATCGAGAATTACAACTGGGCGCTCCGTAGCTTCCTCAATGAGGCCAGAACCATCGCCGAACTCGACCACTCGGGCATCGTTAAAATTCTCTCCATCTTTGAGACCAATGGCACGGCTTACTTCGCCATGGATTACATCGATGGTCTGTCCTTGGAGTACCTTGGCGAACGCCTCTGCGCCACGGGCAGGCGCTACACCGAAGATGAGTTGCGGGGTCTGCTCATCCGTCTCTTAGATATCCTGGCCTACCTCCACCAAAAGGGGATCTTCCACCGCGACATCAAGCCAGGGAACATCCTCCTCAACCGTGAAGGTCTCCCCATCCTCATCGACTTCGGCGCTGCTCGCCATGTCTCTGAGCTGAATCGCCTGACGGTCATGACCACCCAAGGCTATTCCTCCCCAGAACAAGCCCTGGGTATGGCCAATGTCGGTCCTTGGAGCGATCTCTATTCGTTGGGCGCCACCTTCTACGCTCTCCTCACGGGCGAACCGCCGGACAGGGCCGAAGTCCGCTTGGCCAATGACCACACTGTGCCTCTCAGCTCGATGCCTGAGCTCCAAGTCCTCTACTCGCGCGAGTTCTTGGAAAGCCTCGATAAGGCGCTCTCTCCAGAAGTGGAGAACCGCTTCCAGTCTGCCTCGGAATGGGCAGACGCTCTCCACGCTAGCCCTGAATCCCAACTCAGCACGCTCCGGATGAATGCGGAGGATATCGACAGGGTGCGTCAAAAGAAGCTTGGTGCGCTCAAGGCTCCTCAACCTGCTCCGCCCCACCCCCATCAGTCTCAGCCCTCTCGCAAGCACAGTTCCTTCGGCTCGTGCCTCACGGTAGTTGTCATCTTGGCTCTCGTCACCACGGCGTTTTTCTTCTGGGGCGATTTCTCGCGCCATCTCCCCATCGGCTCCACGTGGGATGAAACCGTGGACTGGATCGATGACGCTTACCACGAGTGGATTGGCGAAGTCCCTCCCGAATCCTCGGAGTTCGACATCAATGCTCTCTCCGTCCCCACCTTGTCCATTCCCACGGACACGCCTTCTGAGCCGGAGGCCATTACGTCGTTCTCGTTCCCCTTGGCTGACACTGTTCTCGCCCAAAGCGGAATGCCCAGTGTCCGCCCCGACTCCCTGCGGGTCAGCTCCATTTCTATCCTCAAGGCCACGACGCCTGCCGCCTTTGATGCGGCCGTGGACGAACCTCCTCTCTTCCTGGTCATCCGTCGCCCCGATGGCACGGAGGTCACGCGCTCGGATAATTCCATCCGCATTGGCATGATCCCTGGCCGTGGCAATATCTCGTTCAGCTTCCCTGATCTGCCCAAGCTGTCGGCGGACACGGCTTACACGTATTCCTTTGAAACGGCGCAGGGCAAACAAGTCCCCATTCTTGTTCCTCTCTTGACCACGGGCATCCCCTCTGATGGCCAAGTCACTTCGTACCCTCTTGTTCGCTTTATCTGCGGTCTCCCTCTCGATGCTGAGGAACCTGACTTCGACTCCCCTGAAGCCACTCACGTCTACAACACCTTGACCCAACCATCCGAGGGCAGTTCGTCGTCCATCTTGGCTCTCCCGGCCACGTCCCCGTATCTGTCAACCATCCGTTCGATGGCGGAAATGGGCTACCCTGAGGCGCAGTACAAGATGTTCCGCATCTTCCAAAATAAGAGTTCGGACAACGCCTCGCGCGAAGCCGCTGAATGGCTGAGCCGCTCGGCCATAGGTGGCTATGCGCCCGCTCAGTTGGAACTCGGCTTCCAGTTCCTCAACGTCAACCGTTTCATCGTTGATCCTCGCCCTGCCACCACGCTGACTCCTCAGGACTACGCTCAGTCCGCTCGTTTCCTGCGCATGGCCATCCAACACCGTGAGACCTATGCCATCTACCTCATGGCCATTCTCAATTCTCAAGGCTGGGGCATTCCTCGCTCGTCGACCTCGGCGAACCTCCTCTTCCACTGGGCTTCTCAGTTGGATCCCTCAATCAAGGCTCAGTACGTTGATCCCAACGCTGATGTCGTGGGCTTCTGGGGCTCTCAATACCTGAAGTCGAACACAACGACGACCTTCCGCTTCCCGCTCACTCAGGCCCAACTCTGGCAGATCTCTACGCTCCGTCTCATTTCCACGGGCGGTCGTTCTTCCTGCACGGTCTCTGATATCTGCATCGTGCGCGATGATCACGTCATCGCCGCTAGCTCGGAGTCGTACCAACTCACTCCTGGAGCAGAACCAACGCCTGTCCGTCTCTTTGTTCCTCCCGATCAATCCTCGGCAGACGCCTTCCTGGAGTTCAAATTGCACACGTCGTCGACGAATATCGGTCTCATCCAAATCGACCGCCTTCCCGAATATATTCCCGACAGTTCGTCTGACGCCACGGCTTCTTCGGCACAATCATCTCAAGGTGAATAAGTGCGGCCCTCTGAACCGCCTCATCGTCCCCACGGCCGTTTCCAATTATTTTCCTTTTCTTCGCCTCTGCTGAAGAAAATTCATTGACTCAAGGGACGATTGCGTTTAGATTTCTCGCACAACATTAGCGGCGGGGTGGCCAAGTGGTAAGGCGACGGTCTGCAAAATCGTCATTCGCGGGTTCGATTCCCGCCCCCGCCTCCAACAAGTTTTCTAACTCCCAAAGCTTCGGCTCTTGGGAGTTTTTTTGTCCCTCAATTCTCCAAGTAGAGAAGTCGGCACCTAGCCAACGACAATAAAGTCTGTGTCCTCAGGCAGCTCGGAAGAGCTGGGTCACCAATCGACTCAGCGTTCGCAGCAAGGAGCTACTATCCTCGCCATAAGCGGTCACGCTCACAATGATGGCAATCACCACCACGGCAACACCGATGATCGTGAAGATGGACGTCTTCTGCCCTCTCCCCGATGAGAAAAGCCGCTTCAACGCCAAGAGTATGGTCAACACTCGGGAAATAGTCGTGAGATTGCTTGAGGAAGAACTCCGTCGGCTACGTGTTGTTGTCGTGCGTCGGCGTGTGGTCGTCCGTAATAAGTCTTCTAATGGAGATCGTCTTCCCATGGTCATTGAGCGTGCTGATGTCATTCCAATTAATTTGGCTCTCAAAATCAAGTAAAGTCTGACTCGTCTTACATCGCCCAAAAAAGCTCGGCTTTCTGCGCCGTGATTCCTCGCATATTCAAGTACCGTGTCCGCAAAAGTGCGGTCGAATGGTGTCCCATCTCGAGTTGCAACACCTCCAGATTCCGGAAATGCTTGGCGTGGTAGGAGGCAAAGGTATGTCGCAACACATCCTGTGGCCACGCGTGCAGTCCCTCTCCTATTCCCCATCCCGCAAGCCGTCGCAGATGGCGCCATCGTCGCTTCCACGCCGGCGGACAAATCTTCCCTCTCCCCTCGCCAAATCCTCGGAGCCACCGCTCTAACACGGGATAGATGGTCACGTGTCGCACGCCACCCGTCTTGCTGTGGATCGGTCGTATCCGAATCAGCTTCTCGGTCAAATCGACGTCCTCCCAGCTCAGTCGCTCCACCTCGGCCGGTCGAATCCCTGCGTACAGCATGAGCCCTAAGGCCGGACCACAACAACTCACATCGGGATTCGCCATCGTCACCGTCCGCAGTCGCTCAATTTGCTCTAATGTCAGCGGACAAATCTCGTGCTCCACTAACTCGGGCAAATCCACGCGTTCCATGGGATTCTCCAAGCACCATCCCTTCCGCTTGGCGTACGTGAACACACTCCCCAAAATCGATCGTGCTTTGAAGCGCTGCCTATCCGTGTGAAAAGCGCGCTCCAGTATCTCGAGGCATTCGTCCGCCGTGATCGTGCTGATGGGACGTCTCGCTAACCCGGGGCATTTCCGCATCGCTCGACTCGCCATGTAGCTGATGTCGTGCAAGGTTCTCGGGCGTCTCTGCTTTCGTGCCTCCAACGAGGCTTCCACCGCCACCTTAAACGCCACACTCCGCTGTTGCCTCTGCAGGAGATCTTTCCCCAACGCAATGCACTGGCGAGCCCGTTGCAAGGCACGCCGTCCTCGCCCACCTAATCCCTGCACTAACTCCAGGATCAGCAACACCACATCCCGTGGCGCCATCCCCACGCCCTCAAGCATCAGCTGAGCTGCTCGCCACTCTTCCTCCCTGTCGTCCGTCGTCATGACACATTCTTCAATCATAGGACCGGACTTTATACCCCACTCCTCCTTCCAAGCTCTATCAGAAGGACTAACACCTCGTACGGAGCGCGAAGGAAATCACGCTCAGCTCACACCCCTCCCCTTCAAAGCTCTGGCGTTGCACCAGGGAAAATGCTAGAAACTAGAATATGACGATGAAGCTGTTCTCTCCTCTCTCCACGGTTTCTCTGGCTCTCCTCATGAGCGTTCTCTTCAGTGGCGCTCCGCTCTCGCTTGCTGACGAGCCCATTCCTTCTTCTGACGTCACCGAAGATAGCTTCCACGGCTCTGACACCAGTCTCTTCGCCACGAAGCTCCTGACCAAGCTCAAGAAGACCACGA
Organism: uncultured Akkermansia sp.; assembly: GCA_964400645.1. Classification (GTDB taxonomy): domain Bacteria; phylum Verrucomicrobiota; class Verrucomicrobiia; order Verrucomicrobiales; family Akkermansiaceae; genus Akkermansia. Next base: position 10,228 of record CAYNVM010000048.1, read on the forward strand.
CGCCCGCCCAAATCAAAAAGATGAAGGATCCTTTCCTGCGTGCCGTCGCTATCTCCATGAAGAAGGGGAACTACGACCTCAAGAACCGCGCGAAGGTCTATACCGCCTACGAGTCTGTCGATGAACTCGCCAAGCGTCTCAAAACCAGCACCTACAGCCGCTTCGAGAACCCCACGGGCATCTACTTCGAGTCGGGCGATAATGCCGTCGTCGTCATGGAAGGCTCGGGCTCTGAAAAAATCGAGTTCAAGGTCCACGACTTCACCCAAGGTGGAGGTGACGACCTCTACCCTCTGAATGAAGGGGTCAATGTCATCCCCATCAAGAACAAGGGCTTAGCCTACATCAGCTATTTCACCCCCAACTTTGAAAAGGCGCCCAAGATCAAGGTCCACATCATGTCGGGCCAGGTCAATGGCGTTTTCTATGCAGGTAAAAGCACCAACGAGGACTGGAAGCAGTTGCTCGCTTCCGCTGCGTGTGAGGTCATCGATATCTATGGCAAGCGCGTCCACCTCGTCTACCCTGTCGAACAATTGCGTCAGTCCTGCCCTGAACAAGGGGAAGAACTCATCAACCTGTACGACCAGCTGATCGGCTTCCAACATCAACTCATGGGACTCCCTAAGTACAAGATCGTCCCCAAGAACAGGATGTTCGGTCGCGTGATCTGGCAAGGCTTCATGCACGCCGATGGCATGGGCGCTGCCTTCCACAAGGACACGATGAGTAGCATCGCCAACCCGAGCACCATTCCTAGCCAGGCCTGGGGCATTTCCCATGAATTCGGCCACGTGAACCAAACTCGCCCTGGAATGATGTGGGTCTCTACCACGGAAGTCACCAATAACCTCTACTCGGCTTGGGCCAACTACCAGCTCAACCCCACGAGCATGCGCTTGGAACATGAAGTCATCAACGGTGGCGATGGCAATATGGTCGGTGGGCGCTTTAACGCTTACCTCAATTCCGCCATCGTCAACGGGGAACAATGGCTCTGCCAAAAGGGTCCCGATAAAATGGAGGGCTATGAAAATGGTGGCGACCACTTCGTCAAGCTCGCTCCCCTCTGGCAATTGGAAATGTACTACATGATCGCCAAACGTGGGAATCCTGACCTCCTTCCTGACCTCTTTGAACATGCTCGCCAGCTTGACACCTCGAACATGAACAATGGTCAGCTTCAGCTCGAATTCATGAAGACCTGCTGCGATGTCACCAAGCAGGACCTCACGCCGTTCTTCACCAAAGTGGGCATGCTGAAACCCATCGATAAGGACATGGACGACTACAGCCGCGCTCAACTCACCATCACGGAAGATCAGTGCAAGTCGCTCGTCCAGTACGTGAAGTCGAAGAAGTATCCTAAGCCTGATAGCCCAGTCATCTACTACATCAGCGTCAATTCCATTGAAGCCTATCAAAAGGGTCTCCCTGTCGTCGGTAAGACGGGCGAAGGTGTCTCGGGCGATGGCAACACGCGCACCATCTCTCACAGCGATTGGCAAAACGTCGTCGCGTTCGAGACCTACCGTGGCAAGGACCTCATTCACTTGGCCATGCCTGGCACGGGCTCTGCGAACTACGAGTCCACTCTAGTCCAGTTCCCTGACGATGCGACCTCCATCAAAGCGGTCAGCTGGGATGGCAAACGCACTACCGTCTACGAAAAATAATCATCTCCTTTCTTCTTTAATTCAT
>CAYNVM010000049.1:0-2486 GCA_964400645.1 uncultured Akkermansia sp.
TCTGTAAGAAACAGAACCCCCAATATGGATTATTATAAAGCGTTGTTGGTACCATCGACGGGACTCGAACCCGTACCCCCTTGCGGAGAGCAGATTTTAAGTCTGCAGCGTCTACCATTCCGCCACGATGGCATGTACTCGGAATAGAATACATGAAATAAACCACAATTCAAGCTGAATAGCCCAAAAGGTGGCAAAAAAGTGTCAACGTTCTTTAATTAGTCTTCAACTTCAACGACCAAGCTGATTTCAACAGCGACGTTAAGAGGAAGAGCAGGAACGCCTACTGCGGTGCGGCTGTGACGTCCAATTTCTCCGAAGACTTCAAGAAGGAGATCAGAGGCACCATTGAGAACCTTGGGGTGATCGTAGAAGTCAGCACCAGAATTGACGAAGCCATTCAAGGCGACGATGCGTTTCACCTTATCGAGAGAGCCGACAGCTTGTTCAATAACGGCCAAGCGATTCAAGATGGCAGCACGGGCTGCTTTTTGTCCTTCTTCGACAGACAAATCCTTACCAACCTTACCGTAGTATGATTCATCGCCGTTGATGGAGATACCCCCTGAAAGATAGAGGAGATTCCCAGAACGGACGCATTGAACGTAAGAACCCACGGGTGCAGGAGCTGGGTAAAGCTTGCAATCGAGATCTTTGAGACGTTGATAGATTGAGCTCATATGAAATTATTGCACAAATGATTGATAATAAGAGTTGTAAATGATAGAAGTATAAAAACTAGCAACATTTACAACTGAGATAACAGAGAAAAATCTGCACCAAATTCGCTCAGTAGGCACGAAAAATGATTGCCATAACTCAATATTCATTGCTATCACACGAGAAAGCACCGCCATGACTGACGACGATACATCCACATCGGATACGGAACTCAACCCTTTGGACCTGTCTGGATTATCAACTTTCCAGTTTGGACCAGCATGGGCAAAACAAGACGCTAAAAAGGAGCAGACTCGAAGCTACACTCAACGTCCACGACGCGAGTCTTATGTGTCAGATCGTGCTCCAAGAGGTAGGAACAACAGACAAGATCGTCCCAACCGAGAAGATAATGGCGGTGATGATCAACGTAAGCCAACGAACCGTCGTGGCCAAGGGTTCCGACGCGATGGCAGAAAGCCTGGACGTGGCAACAATCTTGAAAGACGTCGTGAGGAAGCTAAGCGCCGAGCCGAAGAATGGGAAGCCAAGAAGGCCCCTGGCGTTAATGCTGAAATCCATCCTGTAGATAGTGTTTTTGTCGATCTGCATGCTGAAATTGCCAAGCACAAGCAAGTTGTTGCTCTCCTTGATGTGGCTCGTGAGATCGTTAAGCACAAAGATCAATACGAAGTTGTCTTCACGAGACAATCTGACGGTCCTCGCTTTATCAAGAGCAAGAAAGGTGACTTCTCTTGTTGGTTGTCAAAGGAAGAAGCTGTTCACTCCATCTGGTCAACAGATCTCTTCAATGAATATTACCAAGAAGAAACCCAAGAAGTTGAAGCTCCTAAGGGTAACTTCACGAGCATTGCTAAGTGCCGTCTGAATGGTCGCCTGATTGGTCCTGCCAACTGGCACGGCTATCAACGCGCCTTGATCTTCTTCCATCGTGATTTCTTCCCCAACATGTCTGAAGAAGACTTCCGTCGCACAATCGAGACGGAACATGGCGAAGAAGTTGTCCAGAAGTGGTTGGAACAGGTCACTGTTCAGAAGTGCTGGAAGCCAAAGCGCGAAGGTGCTGAAGACGTGATCCTTGAAGATCGCAGTGCAGTTGAAAAGGATTTCACAGAACACCATTTCAACGAAGTTTTTGATGTGGTCGACAAGGTGAGCATCAATGGTGCCACACCTGCTCGCAAGTTGTCGGAAGGCTTGGCCGCCCATGTCGCATTGCTTGCTGACCACATTCACTGGCATCCAACGGTGCTGATTTCTCATCTCTGCCGTGGTTGCAGTCGCCACAGAATGCCAATCGTCAGATGGAATGGCTTCAACCATACAGGACCTTCTCACCTGAGAGCTATTCCCAAGGACGTCGTCTGGGCTGATAACATCACCAAGATGATTGCTTGGATTCGTGGCCATGCAGGTGCTCACCTTGACACCATGTTGGACGAACTCTGTGGCAAGGTAGAAGCGGCTCCAGAACAGCCTGCTCAGCCCGAAGAACCCAAGCCAGAAGCAACTCCTGCTCCAGAAGGTGCGGAAACAGCTCCAGAAGCTCAGGTTGATCCTGCTACAAACGACGTCCTCAATAAGCGTGCTCAATACGCTTTGGCTCTTAAGTGGCTCTGCTCCGAAGGTTACGTTGTTTTCTTCAAGAACTCGACGTTGGCCATGGCTAAGAATGAGGTGGCGAAGGACGCTCCCAAGCCCAAGAAGGCTCCTGTAGCTGAGGCAGCACCTGCACCGCAAGCTGAACCAGAGACTCCCGTAGCAACAGAAGCTCCTGCTGAGACTCCTGCAGAACCTGCGGAAGC
>CAYNVM010000049.1:2586-11827 GCA_964400645.1 uncultured Akkermansia sp.
CAGAGACCGGCTTGTCTGCGCGCCAGATAAGTCGGTTTTCCTTTCTATGCCCGGAAGCTTCGTGTATGACGCCTATTGAAAACTACCACCCTCTCTCAGAATGAAATTCTTCATGCAACAGGCAGGTCTACCTGCTAGCGATACTCCCTATGGGGACAACGAGTCCGTAGGCCACAGAGTCTTGGCTAAGGATGCTCAAATTTACTATGAAGTGTACGGCCAAGGCGAACCTGTCCTCGTCTTACACGGTGGAGGAGTGGGGTGCTCCTATGAAATGGGAGCCATCATTGATCGTCTGGTCAAGAATTACCAGGTGATCGTGATTTCCACGCGAGGCCATGGGAAATCTGAGATAGGGACAGAGCCTTTGACGTTGGAGCAAAAAGCCGATGATGTGATGTCAGTCATTCGGGCCGTCACAACGCAACCGGTCACCGTCATTGGCTTCAGTGATGGTGGGTACGCAGGTTACAGCTTGGCTGCCAAATATCCCGAAGCCGTCAAAAGACTCATCGCCATGGGTGCTGGCGAATTGGTCCCTGGGTTGCGTCGCATCGTTCCTTTCACAACAACCGACATCCAAGGCATGGACGCGGAGTTCATGGCTCAGCAAATGGCATTGATGCCAGAACCAGAACGACTCGATGCCTATTGGAAGGAGTACTATGAATTTTATAATACCGTGGTCGTCAGCAAGGAACTGCTCCGTCGCATCACATGCCCCGTTCTTGTCATGGGAGGAGAACGTGACGGAAATGCCCCACTTGATTCCGTCCTTGCTGCTTACCGAATGATTCTGAATAGCCAGTTAGCGATTATCCCGAATGCACCGCATCCCGCTTTCTTGACCCACTTCAACATCGTCTGGGCGGCTATCGATGCCTTCTTGCAAGAAACCGCCTAGACGTGGACGGGCTGAACTAAGCCCCGATGAGGCTTATCGGGTGACAACGCCTGCAGGCCCCAGTGATCCGAATGGCGAGATCCCTCGCACAGCAATAGCGTTAGCCCCACCAATGAATGAGTTGGGCAAGGTCAGCTTCGTCTGAGCCCCAGGAACAAGGCAAATCGTCTTCCACTGGGAACCAAAACGAGCTTGCACGGCCCACTTGCGAGCTTGTTTCCCCGAAGGAGACCATTGCATGGCGACGCCTTTGCCGATATCGCTAGCGTGCAGGGAGGGCTGACCAGGTGCACCCGAGCCCGACCAAGGCATGGCAGGGGGAACAGCGGCATCAGGATACAGCTGTTGGAGATAAGACTGGATGCCACCTCTGTTCTGGGCAATAGACTTAATGCTCCAGAAACACTGACCAGGATAATTACGTGCCAACGAGCGAGAGTAGCGAATCTGGCGATCAATCTCAGAAGCCGGGCGTCCTGGATCCTCAGAACTTTGGATACGTGCGGTGGCGATGCCAGGGAAAATGGGGCGACTAGGATTCTGGGCAGCCCACCATTGCATTAGAGCAGGGAAACTCTGTTTCTGGGGGACACAGCGCCAGTACAGCTGAGGTGCAAGGTAATCCACCCAACCGCGAGTAAGCCATTTTCTTGCATCACAGGCGAGATGTTCGTAGGCGTCAACCCCAGCTTCAATGCCAGCAGGCACACCGGGTCGCCAGATGCCGAAAGGACTGATCCCCACGCGCACCCATGGCTTCTTGGACTTCACCTCGCTGTACATCTCTTCGACAAAAGAATCGATGAAGGCGCGGCGCTGAGCATTGGATTTACCGTCTCGCAAAACGGCAGGAGGGTAAGGATAGAAGTAGTCGTCCAAGTGAATCCCATCAATGTCGTAGCGAGAAACAATATCCATGATCACTTTCAACACGTGGGAACGCCCCTGCGCAATGCCTGGATCCAGAAGAAGAATGCTCCCGGCAGGCTTTGTCCATTCGGGGTGCCTCAGCGCAATATGACCACCACCCACTTGGTGTTTGAGATTGGCCTTAGCGCGGAATGGATTGATCCAAGCGTGGAGTTCAATGCCTCTCAGGTGAGCTTGCGTAATAGCAAAGGCAAGTGGGTCGTACCCAGGATCAACCCCTGGCCCAGACAACCACTGACTCCACGGTTCGAGAGAGGAGCGATAAAGTGCATCAGAGTTAGGTCTCACCTGCAAGAAAACAGCATTCAGCCTCAGCTGGGCGCATGTGTTAAGTAAACGAATAAGCTCGCCTTGCTGAGCCTGAACAGACATCCCCGATTTGGAGGGCCAGTCAAGGTTGTGAACGCTAGCAATCCAGGCCGCACGGAATTCTTGCTGCGGTTGGGGAACGGACTCGTTAGACGGTTGCCAACTAAAAGCGGGCAGGGCACCTGCAAGGGAGAGAAGTGAAAGACGTAAGAGGGAACGCAAAGAGGAAAGAATGCTCATGGCTATGCGGTTGACTTGGTCTACTCCAAATAAACTCATTTGTCCATGCGACATCTTGCACATCGCCCGTCTATGAAAGATTCTTTTGACATTTTTTACCACCCGTTTAATAAAAAGAGACAAGCTAGCCAGTTGGTAGCGATACTTAAGCAGTCATATGAAATGCATATGAGAAGAAATTTAGTTAACTACATCGTTCTTATTGCTTTGGGTGCATGTCCATTAACAATGACTTCATGCACGACTGATGTAAACGGAAACACGGCTGTAACTCCTGGTGGAGCCGCTGCTATTGGCGTGGGTGCCCTTGCTGCTGGTGCCATCATTCAGAACGCAACAGATAATCACCACCACAAAAACCGCGATCGTCGTCCGGCTCCCGCTCCACGGCAGGCACCTGGTCCTCAGTTCGAACCTCAGCAGGGCGGCCCTGGCCCTCGTTAAAATCGCACGGTTCGATGACTAAGTCGATTTGAACAAAGCTTGATCCTCTTTCTCAAATAAATATTCGCCATGTTTAAGACATTAACAAACTGTATCCTAGTTGTTGCCTTGGGCGCTAGCCCATTGACGATGACTTCATGCACGACTGATGCATACGGGAACACCGCTGTGACTCCCGAAGGTGCCGCCGCTATCGGTGTCGGCGCTCTCGTCGTTGGTGCTATGATCGGAGGTGCCACGGACAGCCGTCACCACCACCATCACAGAGGTCCTGGTGGCCCTGGCCCAGTTCCACACCCACATCCAGGCGGCCCTGGACCGCATCCTGGCGGTCCCCACCCAGGAGGCCCTGGCCCCATGCCGTTCTAACGCGTGGGTATGATGAAGTTGTATAGATGGCAGCTTCATTAACTGACAGACTTAGTGGTAGTTAGATATAAAAGTCTAGCTACCACTAGATGTTTTACGCATGTTTAGATTATTGATTTCTCATTCCAAAGAAGTCATAATAGAGACACGACCTGCAGGCTGGTTATTCATCTTATGCTATTGCACATACCAACCCTTATCGGAACTCTTGTCTTTAGAGTGTTAAATCTTTTCGGCTCAATGGGGTGCCTCTTCATTGATGCGGTGAAGGCGACCATTTATGGCAAGTTCCGGTATAAGGTTCTCGTGGAGCAAATCATGAGAATTGGGGTTGGCTCCCAACCCGTCGTCCTGTTGACGGGGATTTTCACTGGGGCCGTTCTTGAGGCCCAAGCTCTTTTCCAACTTCAGACGGTTAAGATGGAAACGATGGGGGGCGCCGTGGTGTCTGTTGGCATGTTCCGCGAGTTGGGACCCGTCATTACAGGCCTCATGTTAGCAGGGCGCGTGGGCTCAGCCATGGCCGCTGAAATCGGGACGATGAAGGTGACGGAACAGGTCGATGCCCTGAGAACCATGAACGTGGATCCCGTCGACTACCTCGTGAAGCCTCGCCTCCAAGCCATGCTCATATCGACGCCCATCCTGATGCTAGAAGCCGTTCTGATGGGGATTGTCGCTGCATGGGTTGTCGGAATCGTCTCCTTCGGCGTCAACCAAGCCTATTGGTTCAACGCCATGATGAAGTTTACAACGTACGGTGACGTGATCAGCTCCATGGTGAAAGCCGTCGCATTCGCCATTCTGATTGGCGTGATCTCATGCCGAGAAGGCTTAGCTACATCAGACGGTGCAGTAGGCGTCGGTCGTTCGACCATGAAGGCGATGGTCTACTCATCAGTCGCCTTGTTGGTGGCAAACTTTTTGCTCACCATGATCCTGAATCAATTCTTCCCCATGGGATTCATGAGATAATCCCGAACGATAGTCATTTCACACATGGACACAACTCGCCCATTCATTGAGGTCAAAGACATCACCCAAGCGTTCGGTGATCAGCACGTATTGCGTGGCGTCTCCTTTGATCTCTATAAGGGAGAACTCCTGGTTCTGATTGGGGGATCTGGGGCAGGCAAAAGCGTCATCTTGAAGCATTTGGTCGGCTTGCTCGATCCTATCTCGGGGCAGGTTGTTGTCGATGGTCAGCCCATGAGCGATGTGCCTGAAGCTCGCAAAGCTCCTCTGCGCGCCAAAATCGGTTTCATGTTCCAGCAAGGCGCTCTCTTTGACTCCATGAGCGTGTTCGAGAACGTGGCCTTCCCCCTCATTGAACGTGGCATCAAGGATCCCGCTGTCGTTAAGGAAAAAGTCGAAGAGGCTTTGGCGGCTGTGGAATTGGTCGGGCATGGCGATAAAATGCCAGCTAATCTGTCTGGGGGGATGATCAAACGTGTGGCTGTGGCCAGAGCCATGGTTTCCGCTCCCGAATGCTTGCTGTACGACGAACCGACAGCCGGTCTGGATCCTGTCGTCTCCGACAGCGTCAGCTACATGATCCGCCGCATTTGCGTGGAATCTGGCATTGCCACGCTCGTCGTCACGCACGACATGAGTAGCGTCATCCACATCGCCGACCGCGTCATTTTCCTCGACCAAGGCCGAGTCCACTGGGAGGGAAGTCCGCTCGATCTCGTTCATTCTGAGGATCCCTTGATCAAACGATTTGTCTCAGGTAACTCAGGAGAAGACTGGAGCAGTGTCCACAATGCCCCACGACCCGATTTCCAAAGTCAACTTGTCTCAGACGCGCTTAAACAACGTTACCAACAACATTCTAACTAAAGATCCATGAAGAAAATTAGCAAAACAGAAACATGGGTAGGTTTATTCCTCATTGTAGGGATAGCTTTAGCTACTTTTGCTGTTCTTTCCGTATCCAATTTTAAGACGAGTAAAGACGCCACATATCCCATTAACATTGTCTTTATGGATGCCGCTGGGCTGATCAAGGGCTCACAAATCCGCTTAGGTGGTGCCTTCGTCGGGGAAGTCACTTCGGCCCCTGAACTAACAGAAGAGGGTAATAGCGTCATCCTGGAAGGTCGCATCAGAAATGATGTCAAAATCCAAGCCGGCTCTCAATTTAGCATCGCCATGCAAAACCTCTTGGGGGACAAATACATTGATATCGTTCCTCCTGAAGAACCAAGTAACCACTTTATCCCACCCCATGGCGTCGTCATTGGACAGTCTGAGAGCGACTTAAGCAAACTTAAAAATAACGCCGTTCAAGCAAGTGAAGAAATTGTCGTTCTCTTGCGCAAACTCGATGGGCATACCGATCACCTGGATCAAGCCATTAAAGATATTTCTGCCGCTGCCCAAGGCCTGGCCGAAACAACCAACCGACTCAATAACGGCATTCTCAGCGAAGAAAACGTGCAGAAGTTCTCCTCTATCTTGGCCAATGTCAACCAGACGACATCCAAGTTGCCTCAGCTTGCCGACCAATCGTCTGCAGCTATTAGCGAATTGCAGACGACCTTGGGTGATATCCGTGGTGGCGTCAATGACGTGAGAGGGAAGCTCGATAAGCTAGATCCTGCCCTCAATGAAGTCGCACCCACTCTCGTTGCCTTCCGTCAGTCTGCAGACAACCTCTCTCAGATGTCGACCGATATCCGCAAGGGGCAGGGATCATTGGGGCTGATGATCTACGATAAGAACTTCCGCAAAGAAATTGAACAGTTTGTCCGCAATCTCCGCTCGTACGGGATTTTGCGCTATCGCAACCCCGATGAACAACCGGAAACCGCCGACCCACGAGCCGGATATTCGGGGAGCAGACGCTAGCATGTCACATTGTTCTAAGTCCTACGTACTTGGATTTCTCTTGCAAACCTCATCCCGTGTGATAGTACTTTAGTTAATGTCCCAAGGGGACTAGTAAAGTTTTACCTGAAACCTAATTCAATAAATTACTAACACTCGAACGTCTATAAGTTATGGATCAAAACGAAACCACAACTCCATCGTTTACCCAGGCTAAAGAAGATCTTAAAGTGGCTGGCGGAATCGCTGCCGATGCTATCAAAGAAGCTGCAGATGTTGCCTCCATTCAAGTTGTTCAAGCTCGCGAAGTCGCCGCTGGCAAGTTCCGCCAAGCTCGCGAATTTGCTTCTGCTAAGGTGAACCAAATCCGCCAAACCGCTGGCGAACAAGCTTCCAAGATCCGCGATTACGCAGCCAACAAAGCCGCAATCGCTCGCCAAAAGGCAGGTGAAGGCTGGGAAACCACTCGCGACAAGGCCAAGGAACTCCACACGGCTGGAGAAGAATACGTCAAGGAACACCCCACCAAGTCCGTCCTCATCGCCTTGGGCGTAGGTCTTGCTTTGGGCGCACTCCTTCGTCGTCGCTAATATCCTCTCTTCCATCTACTCCTCACTGAGCCCATGTGTTCGTGAGGAGTAGACTCACATTTAATGGTTGGGAGCCTTCTCAACGATATTTTATGAAAGGAGATATCCTTCTCCTTCAAACGGTAACGACGTCACTATGATCTTTGACGTCTATGATTTTGGCTGAATGATGAGTTTCATATCCAAAATAATCTCTTACATTCCATTCTCTCCCTCAGAAGAAGCAACGGAGGAGCCCATTGACGTTGAAGCAGAAACTCAAACGTCTTTGTATACCGCTTTAATGAATGGACTTAGCGCTGGGGCAGACCACCTGTCGGCTCTCTCCTCTCTCTTTCTCGTCGAAGTCGGCGAAGCAGGGGAGCGCTTGCGTAGCAAATTTGTTTTGTTAATCGTCGCCGCATTTGTCCTTGTGGTCGGCTATTTATTTACATGTGTCACATTGACCATCCTCTTAGCCACATGGATAGGGTGGCTTTACAGCGCTCTGGCGATGGCATTGTTGCACCTCGTGATCGGTGGCATCGCTCTTATTGTCGGGTTGAAGCGAAAGGTAGGTCCTATTGCTCCACAAACTGTTCAGGAACTCCAAGTTGATTACCAATGTCTCAAAATAGCAACGCAAGAAAGCAAGAACTTCTGAGCCAACTGGCTGACTCCCGACTCACTTTGCTTGAAAGTGCGGAAAACGTCGCTTCGCGCGTCGAGTCAGCATGCAACTGGGCAGACAACGTCAAAGAAAAGATCGTGGCCAATCCTGCCGTTTGGGCCGGGAGTGCTCTCGTGGGGGGACTCGTGGTGAGTCGCTTGGTTTCCTCCTTCTTCTCCAAGGAGAAAGAACCGGCGCAACCAGTTCTCGTCCAACCCGAACAACCGCACAGCATGATGCGCTCCCTCTCGGGAGCTGTCCTTCGTGGCGCTGGCTCCATTTTCATGTCAGCGGTGATGCCCATCATGAAGTCCAAAGCGATTGATTTGATGCAAGGTCCCGTCAGTTCCATCCTCAATCGATGGGGACGTTAAGGCGCACATCTTCCATACAACATTTCAGAACAACGTAGTTTCAGTCAGATGACTGGGCTACGTTGTTTTTTTGCTCGAAAGAGCAACGACGAGTGATATAAGGTTGCATCGTTATGGCAACCCCAGAGTTTTTTTATCAAGAAATGTTTCCTATGGGTGAAGACCAGACGAAGTATCGTCTGATCACCAAGGATTACGTGAGCGTCAGTGAATTTGAAGGCAAAGAAATTTTGAAGGTAGAACCTGAGGGGTTGCGCCTTCTTGCTGCAGAAGCTTTTCACGACATCGCTTTCTTCCTCCGTGCCTCTCACCTGAAGAAGGTGGCCGCTATCTTGGATGACCCTGAAGCAAGTGACAACGACAAGAGCGTGGCTTTGACCTTGTTGCGCAATGCTGAAGTTGCAAGCGCAGGCGTCCTGCCTTTCTGTCAAGACACAGGTACCGCCAACATCGTCGGCAAGAAGGGCCAACAAGTGTGGACGGGCTGTGATGACCACGAACAACTTTCCCACGGTGTCTACGATGCCTACACCCAGAATAACCTCCGTTATTCCCAAACGGTGGCCTTGGACATGTACACCGAAAAGAACACGGGAACCAACTTGCCAGCTCAGATCGACACCTTTGCTACTCCAGGCATGAAGTACAGCTTCCTCTTCGTGGCTAAGGGTGGTGGCTCGGCTAACAAGACTTACCTTTATCAAGAAACCAAGGCTCTGCTGAATCCTGCCAAGCTCAAGAAGTTCCTCGTCGAAAAGATGAGCACGTTGGGAACGGCTGCTTGCCCTCCTTACCACGTCGCTTTCGTCATCGGTGGTACATCAGCTGAATTGTGCCTCAAGACGGCTAAGTTGGCTTCCACTCGTTACTACGACGAATTGCCAACATCTGGCAACGATCACGGCCGTGCTTTCCGCGACCTCGAACTCGAAGCTGAATTGCACGAAGAAGCCAAGAAGTTGGGCTTGGGCGCTCAGTTCGGTGGCAAGTGGTATGCCCTCGATGTGCGCGTCATCCGTCTTCCACGTCACGGCGCTTCCTGCCCCGTTGGCTTGGCTGTTTCCTGCTCAGCAGACCGCAACGCCAAGGCTAAGATCACCAAGGATGGTATCTTCCTCGAAGAACTCGAACGCAATCCTGGCCAATACATCCCCGAACGCTTCCGCACGGTTTCCGCTGATGCCGTGAAGATCAATTTGAATCGCCCGATGAAGGAAGTCTTGGCTGAATTGACCCAATACCCAGTCACCACACGCCTCAGCTTGAGCGGCACCATCGTCGTTGCTCGTGACATCGCTCACGCCAAGTTGAAGGAACGCATCGAAGCAGGGCAAGGCTTGCCAGATTACATCAAGGATCACCCCGTCTACTACGCTGGCCCTGCCAAGAAGCCTGCTGACTGCCCATCTGGTTCCTTCGGCCCAACCACAGCTGGCCGTATGGACTCCTATGTTGATCTCTTCCAAGACAACGGCGGTTCCATGATCATGATCGCCAAGGGCAACAGATCTCAGGAAGTGACCGACGCTTGCAAGAAGCACGGCGGTTTCTATCTGGGCTCCATCGGTGGCCCTGCTGCCATCCTGGCCAAGAACAGCAT
>CAYNVM010000050.1:0-11641 GCA_964400645.1 uncultured Akkermansia sp.
GTCTACCTTCACTACGCACGTCGCGTGGCTGAAATCCAGGCTCTCAAGAAGCGTTACGAAGGCGAAAACTCTCTGTCGTCCGTTGAAGCCAAGATTCAGTTCCAATCGGCCCTTCTTCACCTCTTTTTCCAACGCCGTTTCCAACACGTCCGCATTGGATCGCGCGTCTACAACCGCATCTTTAAGGATGGCGATACCAAGCTGAGAGTGGAAAAGGACTCCAAAGCGGCTGAAATCTTCGGCAAGGACTTGGGAATGCCTCCCACCATTTCTATGCTCGATTCTCTGTCGAGCGAAGCCATCCGCGAAGCGGAACAGTATATCAAGTCGGTCGATTACCTCGTCGATCAAAAAGAACTCGTCTCTGCTGGCAAGCGTCTCTCGGAAGCCTTCCTCCTCGGTGAATTCACGGAAGCAGTCGCCACTTTCCCCCGCGAAAAGAAGCGTCGCATCCAAGGTGTTATGCGCTCATGCTACCGCTTGCTCTCGGCCATGGATGCTAAGGATTACGGTGAAGCAGAACGCCTCGTCAATGATCTCAACGACAAAGCCTCTGACTTTGATGGAGCTAAAGCTCGTTCGGGGATAGCCGCCTTCACCTTGGCCAGTAATGCCCACTTGTTTAAGGCGAAAGAAGCCATGATTGCCCGCAATCAGGATCTCGCCAATGAAGAAATCCAAAAGGCAATCGAGATCTGGCCTCGCAATCCCAAGCTCAATGACATCGGCGACATGCTCAATGCCTCTAGCGATGTGACTGTTGCTCGCAATGACTTTGAGCGTCACCTCCGTGAAAAGAACTTCCGCCAAATCTACCAAGAGCAATACCGCTTTGCCCCTGCAATCCAGGGCAACCCGGAATTGGAAGATGCCTTCAAACAGGTCATCAGCAATATCGCTCTCATTGAAACAGCCATCGCTAAAGCCACGGAATTCTCTAAGCTCGGGCAAGATTATGCCGCATGGGAAGAACTCCGTTCCATGCGCGATAACCCCACCTTCTCGCAAGATCCCCAACTCGGCAAACAACTCGAAGACCTCACAGCTCGCGTCAGCGACCTAACCAAGCCTCTCGACCAAGCTCGCCGTCTTGAAGAAGCGGGCGAAACGGGTTCGGCTCTCGCCTGGTACCTCAAAGCTCGCCAAGCTTACCCGAATTCTAAGTTCGCCAAAGACGGAATCGATCGCATCGTTGCCAAGGTTTTGTAATCAACGCCATCGGGTGATCCATTCGCTCACCAAGAAATTCCACTCGCCTCATCGAGTGGTAGGAAATCTGCTTTGACAAGAGGGGACGGTAAGAGTACATTACCAGTCCCCTCGTTAGACTGCTGCTTACCAACAACGAAGATGGCGAGGGGGTAAGGCAGCAGGATCTTCAAGCAACCTCGTCTCCCTGTTTAAGGAAGACATCCTATTCACTATGATTAATGATCTGATCAACCAGATGGTAGAAGCCGGTGTCCACTACGGTCACCAGACTCGCAAGTGGCATCCAAGCATGAAGAAGTACCTCCTTAAGGATAAGGCTGGTATCCATATCATCAACTTGGAAGAAACTGAAAAGGCCCTCGATAAGGCTTCTGCTTTCCTCGCTGATCTTGCCGCACGCAACAGAAAGATTCTCTTCGTCGGTTGCAAGCGCCAAGCACAAGACGCTGTCCGTGAAGCTGCTGAAGCTACGGATCAATACTATGTCAACTTCCGTTGGCTCGGTGGTATGCTCACCAACATGACCACGATCCGCAAGAGCATCGATCGCCTCTCCTACCTCGAAGGCATCGAAAAGGCTCCTGAATACAAGAGCATGTCCAAGAAGGAACTTGCTGCTCTCGACCGTGAACGTCAGAAGCTCCTCCGCAACCTTCAAGGTATCCGCAACATGGGTGGCAAGCCTGACGCTATGGTTGTCATCGGTGCTGACCACGAAGACATCGCTATCCGCGAAGCTCATCGTCTCAACATCCCTGTTGTTGCTCTCGTCGACACCAACGCTGATCCTAACGGCATCGAATACCCAATTCCTGCCAACGACGACGCAGTTCGCTCCATCCGCCTTCTCCTCCAGTGCCTCGTTAAGGGTATTAACGAAGCCCGTGGTAACAAGGCTGAAGCCTAATTGTTAACTTCCTATCTTTTTGAGTTATGGCAGAAATTACCGCAGCTCTCGTTAAGGAACTCCGCGATAAGACCAACGCGGGGATGATGGATTGCAAAAAGGCTCTCAAGGAAACGAACGGCAACATCGAAGAAGCTGTTCTCTACCTTCGTGAAAAGGGTATCGCTAAGGCCGCTTCTAAGGCTGACCGCGCTGCTAACCAAGGCATCATCGCCGCTCGCATCAGCGGATGTGGCTGCGACGGTATCTTGATCGAAGTTAACTGCGAAACGGACTTCGTTGCTAAGAACGAAAACTTCCAAAACTTCGTTAACACGGTTGCTGACACCTTGCTCGCTTCCGATGCTAAGGACTTGGAATCTGCTCTCAAGGTTTCCATCAACGGTGGAACCATGGAAGACTTCATCAAGGCCAAGGTTATCGAAATCGGCGAAAACATGATGCTCCGCAAGTTTGCTCGTTTCACGGTTGCCGAAGGCACCAAGGGCGAAATCACCTCTTACATCCACATGGGTGGTAAGGTTGGTGTCCTTCTTAGCGTTACCGCTGAAAAGGATGAAACCCTCAAGAACGACGCTTTCTTGACCCTCATCAAGGATCTTACCCTTCACATCGCTGCAGCTGCTCCTCGTAGCCTTTCCTCCGCTGACCTCGACCCTGACTTCGTGGCTCAGGAACAGGAAATCGCTCGTAAGCAACTCATCGAAGAAGGTAAGCCTGAACACCTCCTTGAAAAGATCCTTCCTGGCAAGCTCAAGGCTCTCTATGCTCAGTCCTGCCTGTTGAATCAAGCATTCGTTAAGGATCCTAACGTCACCGTCGAAAACCTGATCAAGAACACCTCGAAGGAACTTGGCGACAACGTTGCCATCGCTACCTTCACCCGTTTCCAATTGGGTCTCTAATTCGTCTGCTGACGCATTCAATCTTGAACCTTGGTCTGTTCCGACGGACCAAGGTTCTTTGTTTCTCTACGTCTTGCTTGGAAAGAAAGAGGGATGCTTAACCTTGGCTTCGGGTAAGCATCAATTTCAAGGGCTGATAGCGTGGCGTCGATAATTGGGGATCTTCCTTCAGGATCTGCTCGGCCAATTCTCGTCCTCGTGCTATGAGGCGAGGATCGAGCAGCCATTCCGTAAAGAGCACGGTACTCAATCCACTTTGTTCTGTGCCTAACACGTCCCCAGGACCACGCAACCGCAAGTCTTCTTCGGCCAATTCAAAGCCATCTGAGGTGCGCGTCAGGATGCGCAATTTTTCCATCTGCTCATCGTCTTCCTTAACATCTGAAATGAGGATGCAGTAGGAACGGTGGGCGCCGCGACCAATGCGTCCTCGTAACTGGTGCAACTGAGACAAGCCAAAGTTCTCCGCATTGTTGATCACCATCACGGTGGCGTTGGGAACATCCACGCCCACTTCAACAACTGTTGTGGCCACGAGCAAGCTCGTCTTATTGGCGTGGAAGTCGCGCATGACGGCATCCTTCTCTTCGGCAGACATGCGCCCGTGAAGCAATCCGATGTCAACGTGCGGCAAGCGTTCCTGCCACAATTCCAATTCTTTCGTCACCGAAGAACTCTTCCGTGACGAACTCTCTTCGATCAACGGCGAAACCACGTAAACCTGGCGTCCTTCATCGATCTGCGAGCGCACAAACTCCACCACCTTTTTCATCTGCTTCGACGTGCGCAAAGCCGTCACCACTTTGCTTCGCCCTGCCGGCAAGGCATCAATCACCGAAACGTCCAAGTCGCCATACACTGTCAGCGTCAGCGTGCGGGGAATAGGAGTTGCCGTCATCACGAGCACGTCAGGATTACCCGCCGCTGCCACCAGTTTCTCGCGCTGTGAAACACCGAATTTGTGCTGTTCATCAATGACAACAAGACCGGGATTTTCAGGGGCATGATTGGCGTATAGAAGCGCATGTGTCCCCACGATAATGGATGGCTCTTGCCCAAAACCGACGTGCGAAACTTCGGTGCGGTCTCCCGTACGCAACTCGACAGGAACATCCAAGGGATCAAGGAGTTCTCTGAATTTCTTGTAATGCTGTTCAGCCAAAATCTGGGTCGGAGCCATCATCACGGCCTTCCGTCCATTCCCTACCGCAAACAGCATGGCACACAGGGCCACTAAGGTCTTCCCTGACCCCACATCCCCTTGGATCAATCGGTTCATCCGTCGCGATGACTTCATGTCCTCATAGACCTCGCGCACGCATCGCTTCTGGGCCGGCGTCAGCTCAAAGGGCAATGTCTTCAGCAAATCCTTCACCAATATGGGATCGGAAGCCGTCACCTGTCCCCCACTCCGACTATTCATACGGCGCATGGACACCTTCAGCTGTTGGAGAAGACACTCTTCCAACGCAAAACGTCGTCTCACCTGCGCCACGTCGTCCTGGGTCTCGGGGAAATGCAAGCGTCTCAGCGCCATAATGCGCGACTCCTTGGACGAAAATTCATAGAAGAACGGATCCGTCCCCTCTTCCAAGCCATTGAGCAACTTCCAGACGTACGTCCGATACACGCGGCCAGACAGCCCGACCCAATTGCCGTAAACAGGCACAATCCTGCCCATGTGGATCGAGTCGTCATCTTTCAGTTCCTCAAAATCAGGATGAACAATGCTCAGCGACTTCCCATAACGCTTCGGCTTGCCATAGATCACTAACTCTTGCCCCACACAAATCAAATGGGCAATGCCAGGAAAATGAAACCAACGGCAAGCAATCTGGGCGCCACCCAAGCCATTCAGGTCTTGGACCATGGCTTCAAAATAACCGCCACGCCCACGGAATCCTTTCCACCCCGTGTCCACCACGCGAACGTGTAGGCAGACCGCGCGGTTCTCGCTCAAATTGTCGCACCAGTCAAAGCGCCGTCTGTCCTCATAGCGCCGTGGCAAACGAAACAAGGCATCGTGAACCGTCACAATGCCTGCCTCTTCAAGAGCCTTGCGCTCTTTAACATCCAGACGAAGGACAGATACCTCGCTGAGAGGAGTCGACAATTTCCATGAGCTGTCCATGTGTCCAGATTCTGTTGTATCGACGCCCTTGGGTCAAGGTTTGCTCAGACAACACATCGTCGCGCCACCCAGTCTTTCCCCATGAGCCGACCCATCAAAATCTCAGGATCACGCCTTGAGACAACGATTGTAGTAGTCGACGCGAGAAATGAACCAACTCCACTTATACCCAGGACGGCCACCATCCAAAATGGGGCTCGGGCAGTTCTTGCCACTCCAATAGAAGTGTGGCACCACGTTGCGGAGAGGGATGTTGTACTGTTGCATCAACGTCGCCGTCAACTTAGCCGCACGGTCATAGGTGCGTGCTGGGCTCTGCCAACGAACTTCGCACATTTCAATGGCGATAGAGTACTTGTCCCCAGGACCACTGTGGTCCGCATGGTGACCGTGTCGATTCAAGGGCAAGTGTTGCACCGCATGAGATTGGTCGACGGTGAAGTGCCAGCAAAGGCTTCCCGACTTACCGCTGTTCAAGTATTTCGAGTGGCTACTGGCATCACCTGTTGGATTCGCCGTACTGTGAATCGTAATAAACTTTGGAGTCATCGGCCCCGAGTACATGCGACGAGCTCTCGTCGACTCAGGCATATAGCTACGGTCAATGCGAACTTCGCGCTGCATCTGACTCACAGAGCGTGGCACAACAGGAATATTCTGAGGTTTGAAGCTAACCATAGGCGGTCGCCGATCTACTTCCTGACTGCAGGAAGCAATCACTAGAGGCAAAACCATCAGAAGCAAGGATACTAAACGCCTGTTCGCCATACCAGATCCCTAGCACTCCCATACCAAGTCCTCAAGCCAAATTCCCTAGCTTTTTACTTCTATTTTGGATTTCTTCCCATTTTGAGTGAATGAGTCTCATTCATTAAGACACGGTCACGTATCACAAAATAAAGTTCCTGAAGCAACGTTGATCAAATTGCTAGAGGATGGCACTGGACGAAAGGAGAACGTGTTGGTACTGTATGCGCAGTATTTTTAGACGTCATGACAGACACAAACGGCACGCAAGTCATTGGATTGATTCCCGCTAGGTGGAGTTCATCCCGCTTTCCTGGCAAGCCTCTCCATATCCTTGCCGGCAAACCTCTCGTCCAGCATGTCTGGGAACGCGTCTCGCGTTGCCACTCTCTCGCTGACGTCGCCATCGCTACTGACGACGATCGCATCCGTGTAGCCGCTGAAGCTTTTGGTGCCAAGGTCATCATGACTTCGCCTAACCATGCCAGTGGCAGTGACCGCTTGGCTGAAGCCGTTCAATCGTTCCCCCAAGCCACGCACGTCGTCAACATCCAAGGCGATGAACCCTTGATCGATCCTGTCCTCGTTGACCAGTTGGCTGAATCTCTCTTGGCTGACCCAAGCCTTTCAATGGCTACAGCTGCAACGCCTATCGCCAACCCTGAAGACGCCGAAAATCCTAATGTGGTCAAGGTGGTCTTGGACAAGAATGGCAATGCCCTTTACTTCTCTCGTTCTCTCATCCCCTACCCTCGCAACACGGCTGTCAACCCTGCCCTGCGCCACTTGGGGATCTACGCCTACCGTCGCGATTTCCTTGAAAACTACGTCCGTTGGGAACCCACTCCTGCCGAACGTACCGAATCCTTGGAACAACTTCGTGCTCTCGAAAACGGCGCTAAGATTCGAGTCATTCTCACGAAAGACACCAGTGTCGGGGTCGATACCCCTGAACAGGCTCTTCTCGTCGAACAACTGATTTTAAACCAAAACTCTTAACAACATCATGAAATACATTTTCGTCACAGGTGGCGTTGTTTCCTCGCTCGGCAAAGGCCTTGCCGCTGCTTCCATCGGGACTCTCCTCGAACGTTGCGGCCTCCGCATCACTCTCCAAAAGTTTGACCCCTATCTCAACGTCGACCCTGGTACGATGAGCCCGTACCAACACGGCGAAGTCTATGTCCTTAACGACGGTGCTGAAACTGACCTCGACCTCGGTCACTACGAACGTTTCGTTAAATGCAAGTTGAGCCGTCTCAACAACTTGACCTCTGGCCAAGTCTTCGAAAATGTATTGCGCAAAGAACGCCGTGGCGACTACTTGGGCAAGACCGTCCAGTACATCCCTCACGTCACGGACGAAATCAAAGGCCGTCTCTATGAATTGACCGAAAAGTCACCTGACATCGATGTGATCATCACGGAAATCGGTGGCACGGTGGGCGATATGGAAGGTCACATCTTCTTGGAAGCTCTCCGCCAATTCGCTCTCGAAGTCGGCAAGGAAAACGTCTGCTTCATTCACGTGACCCTGTTGCCTTACATCAAGGCCGCCGGTGAAATGAAGACCAAGCCCACGCAACAATCTGTCGCTAAGCTCCGTGAAATCGGTATCCAACCCGACGTCATCATCTGCCGCACAGAATATGACATGAGCGAAGAAGAACGCCGCAAGATCGCTATGTTCTGTAACGTGGAAGCCAAGAACGTAATCGCCTTCCGCGATGTGAAGAACACGATCTACGAATGCCCCTTGGATCTCAGCCAAGACAAGATCGACCGCATCGTTGCCAACAAGTTGGGCCTCAACGTCCCTGTACCTGACCTCAAGAACTGGCAGAGCTACGTGGGTCGCGTGGTCAATCCTAGCCACTCAGTTCGCATTGCCGTCGTTGGCAAGTACATCTCTTTGCAAGACGCTTACAAGTCCATCTACGAATCCTTCACCCATGCCGGTGCTGACAAGAACGCTCGCGTTGAAATCGTCCGCATTGATGCCGAAGAACTCGAAGAAAAGGGAGCTGAAGCTCTTCTCGCTCACGTCAATGGTATCTTGGTTCCTGGCGGTTTCGGGGATCGTGGTATCGAAGGCAAGATCCAAGCCGTTAAGTATGCTCGCGAAAAGGGCATTCCTTTCCTTGGCATCTGCTTAGGCATGCAGGTCGCTGTCATCGAATTCGCTCGCGACGTCTGTGGCATGGCTCACGCCAACTCCACGGAATTCGACAAGCAATCGCCAGCCCCTGTCATCAGCCTCCAGGAAGAACAAAAGGGCATCGAGGACATGGGCGCTACCATGCGCTTGGGTGCTTACGAAGCCAACATCAAGCCTGGCACTCTCGCTGAAAAGCTCTATGGCGAAACGCACATCTCCGAACGTCACCGCCACCGCTACGAATTCAACCCTGCCTACCGCGATGAAATTGAACGTGCTGGCCTGACCATCAGCGCCACCTCTGAAGGGGAAGGCCTCGTCGAAATCGTTGAAATCGCCGACCATCCTTTCTTCATTGCTTGCCAATTCCACCCAGAATTCCAATCGCGTCCTAACCACCCACATCCTCTCTTCGCTGGATTGGTGGATGCCGCGCTCAAGGCTAAGGAAGATTCGCAAGCTCGCTAATCGTTCTCTAATCTTAGACATTCCTTACAAAGCCGCAGTCTTTCTGCGGCTTTGTTATTCCCACCATGGACTCACGATTCACCATCGACCTCTTCGTCATTATCTTCTACTTTGCGGCCATCTTTGGCATCGGCACCTACGCCGGTCGCAAACAGAAGTCGCTTGAGGATTATGCTTTAGGCAACCGCTCCCTTCCGTGGTGGGCCATCCTAGCCTCCATCCTGGCCGCTGAGATCAGCGCCGCTACCTTCCTAGGTGCTCCGGGTGAAGGCTATACCATGCGCAATTTCACCTATGCTCAGTTGTGCATCGGCACCATCATCGGCCGCATTGTCGTCGGTAAGCTCTTCCTCAAGCCTTACTATGAATACAAGGTCGTCTCGATCTATGAGTACCTGGAAAAGCGCTTTGGCGTAGCCACTCGCCGTTTAGCTTCCATGGTCTTTCTGATCAGTCGCGTCCTCGCTAGTGGCACTCGTCTCTACTTTGCCGGCATCCTCCTTGTCATTGCCTACCAATGGTGCACGGGAACGGAAGCCAATGCGCAAGATACGGTGATCATGTATGTCATTGCGCTCGTCCTGATCACGATTGCAACAACGGTCTACACCGCCATCGGTGGTCTGAAGGCTGTCGTCTGGACGGATGTCTTGCAAGCGCTCGTCTTGGCCATCTCCATCATCTCGGCCATCGCCGTTCTCTGGGTGAATATCCCTGGTGGTTGGAGCACAATCACCGCTAAGCTTTCGTCCTCGTCTGACTGGTCGTTCTGGTCCTCTGGTCTCTCAAGCGACTTACCCCTGAGCGATGTCTGGGGTCAGTTGCGCCACATCATTGGTGAGGAATACACCTTCTGGGCGGCCTTCCTCGGCTCAAGCTTTGTCACCATGGCCACGCACGGCACCGACCAAGATATGGTGCAACGTATGCTCGCTGCTAAAGACGCCAAGAGTGGCAGCCGCGCCGTCATCCTTTCGGGGCTTCTGGACTTCCCTGTCGTCATCACCTTCCTGTTCACGGGGATTTTGCTCTGGGTCTTCTACCAGACCAATCCCGACCAAGTCGTTCCTGAACGCTCTCTCGATATCTTCCCTCACTTCATCATCTACAACCTGCCTAATGGCATCCGCGGTCTGCTCATCGCCGGCCTACTTGCCACAGCCATGGGCTCGCTCTCCACGGCTCTGAACTCATTGGCAACCACGGCCACGAAGGACTGGTATCAAGACGTCTTCCGCCCCAAGGCTAGCCCCGCTGAGCTTCTCAAAGCCGTCCGCTGGGGAACGGTCTTCTTCTCGGTACTGCTCATCGTCGTGGGCTCCATCACCGCTTACTACGTCGTCTTGCACCCTGATGTCCGCATCATCCCCATTGCTCTCGGCATCTTTGGCTACACCTATGGATCCTTGCTCGGCATTTTCCTCCTCGGTATGCTGACCCGCAAACGGGGCAATGACCTGGGCAACGGTCTCGCCATGGTAGCAGGTTTCTTGGCGGTGGCATTGCTCAGCCACCTCATTCCTCTTCCCGATTCTTGGGACATCCCTGAAATTGCCTTCCCGTGGCGCGTCACCATTGGCACCCTCGTCACCATGGCTGTCGGCGCTCTGTTCCCTGCCAAAAAGGCTCGCCCATGAGCCTCACAACGGTCTCCCCTTAACGCAAGGAATCTAAAATTTTCCTTGAGGCTTGTGGCGTGAATCGCTAGTGATGGTAGGTAAAATCGCCTGTCTGGGAAGCTGATTCAATTCTGCATCATTTTCTCGACCAGAAATTTTCCAACAACTTATTGATAGATAGAAATGAAGAGAAAGACATCTCATCAAACTGCTTGGTTTGGACGTGCTTTACACCCCATGCCTGGCAATCGAGGATTTGCTCTGATCGCTACGATCACACTCATGGTCTTGCTCGCTTTGCTCAGCGTTGGCTTGCTCACCATGGCCTCATCCCAGATGAAAATCTCTCAAAAAGGCCTCTTTGCCGCTGAAGCCCGCTCCCAAGCTCGCCTCGCCCTTGAAGTCGCTATCGGCAAACTCCAGTGCGAACTCGGCCCGGACCAACGTATCTCGGCTAACTCTGGCATCTTGGATACGAGCCCTGAATCGGAACAAGCGGATGGCGTCGGTTCTGCCTACGTGCTCGGTGTTTGGGATAGTTGGGACACGTGGATGAACCGCAAAAACTCATCGGGCATCAGCATCCAAAGCACTTACGAAACGGGACGCCAAGAGCTCTTCCGCCAATGGCTCATTTCTGACAGCCGCAAAGATACGCTCTCTAAGATCGACTCCGTCTCTCGTGACCTCGGGACCATCAGTGGTAGCGACGTCAACAAGGTTCTCCTCCTCGGTCCTGGCTCTCTGGGCCTCCGCCCCGATAAGAAGCTCGAAGTCTACGCTGGCCTCGTTCAAGTGGATGACTCCGTGACGGCTGACCACAATACGGTCATTAAGAAAAATGCTCGTACCAAGAAGAACATCGCTTGGTGGATCAGCGCTGAAAACCAAAAGGCTCGCATCAACATCGGAGAAGCCACCACTCAAGGCTCTGATAACCTTTCCATCCTCCGTTCTACCTGGAACACGCCTGGTCCCGATCTCGACTCGATGGAGGGTCTCCAAAGCATTTCCTCTAGCCTCCCAGAACGTGGCACGGCTGAATACAATGAAAAGGTGGAGAAGATCATTACTCGCAACACCCTGGGCTTACTCACCTCTAAGTCTTCTGACTTCAAATCAGCTTTCCACGATTTCTCTCTGACCTCGTCAGGTCTGCTTGTTGACGTGAAGTTCGGTGGTCTTAAGAAGGACATCAACCTCCTCTTCTCTCAGGACAAATTGCCTGACACCTTCCAAAGCGCCTCGGCTGACGTGGGTCTCCGTCCCTTCAGCACGGAAGATGCTTCTCCTTCCGTCGCTAAGCGTCCTATCGCTTCGTGGAACCAACTCTTCCAATGGGCCAACGTCTGGGATTCTACCACGACGCAAGGCCAAGATAAGTCCGCTAAACTCCAGTGGGATGGCTCCACGCCTTACACCTTGGTGGCGGCTGATTCTTGCTCTGAGTCGGGGATCATGGACAACCGCTACACTTATGTCCGCCAACCCATC
>CAYNVM010000051.1:0-10932 GCA_964400645.1 uncultured Akkermansia sp.
CGGGAGGCTTCGCCTTGCTTTAGAGGGATCATGCGTTACCATACGGGGCATGACTAGCACCTCATGCGATTTGATACTCAAGGGCGCACAAATTCTTGTCGATAGTGAGACGACAATTTCCCAGGGAGCCGTTGCTATTGCAGGCGGAAAGATACAGGCTGTCGGGAGCGCTCAAAGCATAGAGAGTGAATGGCAAGCCAAGGAAGTGCGAGATTTGGGCAACGTCATGATTATGCCCGGATTGGTCAATGCGCATACGCACGTGCCGATGACCTTCCTGAGAGGATTTGCCGATGATTTGCCCTTGATGGAGTGGCTGAACAACCACGTTTTCCCCGTCGAACATCACCTGACCAAGGAAATTGTGGCCTTGGGGGCTCGCTGGGGGATGTACGAAATGATGCGCACCGGCACGACGGCGTTGGTGGACTCCTACTTGCACGAAGAGTCCGTTCTTAGTACCGCCGATCAAATGGGGATGCGATGCATTGGGGGCGAAGCCTTGTACGCCTTTCCGTCACCCGCCTATGGGAATTTAGACGAAGCGATGGATCTCTATCGGGATCAGGCACGCCGTTATAACGGGCGAGTTCAGGTTGCCTTGATGCCGCACAGCGTTTACACCACGAGTGACGAGATTTTGAGACGTTGCGTTGAGGTGTCCGAAGAGTTGGACATCATGATTCACATCCACTTGTCAGAATCAGCCAAGGAGGTTGAGGATAGTGAAAAACTGCATGATGGCTTGCGACCCGTGGCCTACGCTGAGAGCTTGGGGTTCTTGAGCGAACGAACCTTCCTGGCACACATGGTCGATTTGGAGGACGAGGAGATCAAGATTGTGGCTCAGCGAGGCGCGCAAGTGATTCACAACCCCGTGAGCAACTTGAAGCTGGCCTCGGGCATTGCCGAAGTCAAAAAGATGCGCGACGCAGGGATTTCCGTTGCGTTGGGGACAGATGGCGCCTGCAGCAACAACTCGTTGGACATGTTCGAAAGCATGAAACTTGCCGCCATTCTGGCCAAGGGACACACGAAAGATGCGACGGTACTACCGGCCAACGAAGCCTTGAAGATGGCCACAGAAGAAAGCGCACGCATCTTCAGAACGCCAGGTTTGGGAACATTGCGCCCGAATGCGCCGGCCGACCTCATTGCGCTCGACTTGGACGAACCGAACTTAAATCCGATCTTTAATCCGACGTCCCATGCCGTGTATGCGGCCAGTGGTAAAGATTGCGTCTTAACCATGGTTGAAGGGCGAATTTTATATGATCACGGAGTTTATACTGATGGTCAATATGCCGAAACGAGAGGCGCCATTTGCGAATTAGTAAACTGGGTGCAGAAACAGGCCAAGAAGGGTTAGGGAATATGTCCCTTTTCCTTTACCCAAGAGAGGAAAAAAGTTAGAAAAGAGTTATGCAATATGATCTGATTGTCGTTGGAGGTGGTCCTGCAGGCTATGTGGGTGCTATCCGTGCGGCTCAACTTGGTAAGAAAGTTGTGTGCATCGAACGTGAGAGAGTCGGTGGAACTTGTCTTAACTGGGGATGTATACCCACCAAATCACTGTTGAGAAACGCAGAGATTTTCCACCTTGTTAACGATAGATCTGCAGAATTTGGTCTTAATGTTGAAGGCTTAAGCTTGAATTGGTCCGATGTGATTGACCGATCAAGAAAAGTCAGCGATCGCCTATCCCAAGGGATTGGTTTCTTGTTTAAGAAGAACAAGATCGAACAGTTAACTGGCGAAGCTAATTTGTTGGGTAATGGGCAGGTTGACGTTACCGATAAAGATGGGAATGTGACTCGCGTTGAAGCCGATCATATTTTGGTGTGCACAGGCGCCCAGACCAGAACGGTTGATTCGCTTCCGTTGAATGGACGCACCATCATTGGTTCACGCGAAGCGATGGTATTGCCCGAAAAGCCCGCAAGCATGATCATTGTTGGCTCTGGAGCTATTGGCAGTGAATTTGCCTATATTTACAACAGCTTCGGCACCCAAGTGACCTTGATCGAAGCTCTTCCACGCATTCTGCCTAACGAAGACGACGACAGCAGCCAAGCATTGGAACGCGCCTTCAAGAAGCAAGGGATCAAAGTTTTGACGGGAAGTGCCGTTCAAGCGATTCGCGAAACCGAAGACGGCAAAGTTGTTGCCCAGGTGGCCACACGCAAGGGCGAAGAAGAAATTACCGCCGATGTCTGCCTTGTAGCCATTGGCGTGAAGCCCGTCATTCCAGGCTCCTGCGAGTTTGAATTGACCGCAAAGGGATGCCTCAAGGTTGACGACAACTACCAGACGTCCCAGCCAGGCATCTACGCTGCTGGCGACGTGATTGGCGGCGTTCAGTTGGCTCACACCGCCTCCTTTGAAGCGATTCAGGCCGTCGAAGGAATGTTCATTCCCGACCACGAGCCCAAGCACGTGACCAACTTCCCGAGTTGCACCTACTGCCACCCACAAGTGGCCTCCTTCGGCAAGACCGAACGCGCGCTCAAGGAACAGGGCGTGGAATACAAGGTCGGCAAATTCCCGTTGATGGCCATTGGCAAAGCCGTTGCCGATGGCGAAACCGACGGGTTCGTGAAGCTTCTTTTCGGCAAGGAATACGGAGAAATCCTGGGCGCACACATCGTGGGCGAAAATGCCACGGAATTGATTTCAGGGCTGGGCTTAGCCATTCAGTCCGAGCTCACCGATGGCGATATTCATTCGACCATCTTTGCGCACCCGACCCTTTCCGAAGCTCTGCACGAAGCGACATTAGCCGCCGACGGAGCTCAGATTCATGCCTAAAAAGCAGAAGACAATTCTGTAAAAAGCTTAGTTCAGACAGAGAGCTACACCCATTAGCGATGAGCCGAGGGTGTAGCTCTCACTGTTTTTAGAAAGCATCACACTTGTCTTTACTAGATAGTCTGGTAGTTTCTCCTGCGATTCTTCGATATGGGTACATCTGATTCAGAGAAGAACAAGGCTACGTGGAATCGCGCTCTGTTTCTGGGGGCCTTGGGAATTGTTTTTGGTGATATTGGGACGAGCCCACTTTATACCATGCGAGAATGCATGGCCTCACTGCCTGATTCGGGTGAGCCATTAGCCATTCTGGGGGTCCTCTCCTTGATCTTTTGGGCCTTATTTCTCGTGGTCTGCATCAAGTACGTCAGCAACATCATGCGAGCCGACAACAAAGGCGAGGGCGGCGTGTTTGCTTTATACGCCTTGAGCGGGCTGAAAGAAGGCAAGGGACGCCGAGGGGGCGTCTTTGGCGGCGTGCTGATTGTTCTGTTTGCGGCCTCACTTTTGTTTGGCGAAAGCACGATCACGCCGGCCATCACCGTTCTGTCAGCTGTCGAAGGACTCAATGGCGTCGATTTTGGCTTGCCCGAGCATTTTTCGGTCATGTTGACCGTGGCGATTCTCCTCGTTCTCTTCCTGTTTCAGAAGCGCGGGACAGGGAAAGTCGGGCAGATCTTTGGGCCGATCATGCTCGTTTGGTTCATCGTGCTGGGCGTTGAGGGGATATGCTACATCGCCCGGTATCCGTTTATCGTCAGAGCCATCAACCCCATGTTTGGGCTGCGCCTCTTGCTGGGCGGACTCCCCTCCAATTGCGTCACCTTGGTTTGTGGGTCCGTTGTTTTGGCCGTGACCGGCGTCGAAGCCCTGTACGCCGACATGGGGCATTTCAACAGAACGGCCATCTCCAAAGCCTGGTACTTTGTGGTCATGCCATGCCTCGTCCTCAACTACTTTGGGCAAGGCGCCTACGTCTTCAGCCATCCGGAGTCGACGAACCCCTTCTTTGAGATGATCCCCGAAGGATTCCTCCGCTATGGGATGTCCTTCTTCTCGATTGTCGCCGCTGTGATTGCCAGTCAGGCCGTCATTACGGGCGCCTTTTCCGTCACCTTGGCTGCGATTCAGATGGGCTATTTTCCGCGCCTCAAGGTGCTGCATACGAGCTCACAGATCTCTGGTCAGATCTACGTGCCATTTATCAACTTCATCTTGGCCGCCGTCTCCTTGGCCATTGTCATTGTCTTCAAGACGAGTAGTTCCCTGGCCGTGGCCTATGGCGTTGCGGTGACAGGCGCCATGATCGTCACGACGTGGCTGTACTACTTCTACCTCATCAACCAGAGAGAATGGGAACAGCACAAAGCGATCCTTTTATGTGGGTTCTTGTGGGTCATCGACTGGGCCATGTTCCTGTCTGCGATGCACAAATTTGTGGGCGTCGGCTGGGTGGCGTTTCTCGTTAGCCTCGTGTTTTTCGTGATCATGCACACGTGGCGGAGTGGTCGGAAGGCGGTTTCTTCCGCCATCGAAGGATCGGGGCGGCATTTGGAAGAACTCAAAGTGACCTCGGTTGTTCGGAGCAAGCAACTGCAGCGCGTGAGTGGGTGCGCCGTGTTCATGTCCGCCTCGACCAAGGGGATTCCCGTCGTCTTGATGCACTACATCAAAGTGAGCAAATGCCTCCACAACACCACCGTCATTTTGACCTTGGCGACAGAAAAGACCCCCGTTGTGGACGACAGAGATCGGCTTCAGGTGAGGGATCTTGGGGAAGGCATTTGGAAAGTCCGTTGTTCGTATGGGTACATGGAGCAACCTGACGTGAACCATCTGTGTTCGATGATGGTGGCCTCGGGGATTCCTCTTGTTTTGAACGAGACCACGTTCTTCTTCAACCGAGAGATCGTGGTGAGTGGGGGACAGAGCAAGCTCTTTGAATGGCAGAAATACCTCTACTCCTTCTTGGCCCGCAATGCCCAACCGATGCGCGACTACTACCGAGTCATGCAACACCAATTGATCGAAGTAGGGCTACCCGTGCGCATTTGAGGAGCTTTTTGGGGAGACAGCCACAACTGGCGGGACAAGGTTTTGACATCAACGGCGAGAGGGCTAGCTTAAGAGAATGAAATCATACGACGTCGTCGCCCTGGGAGAGCTTCTGGTTGATTTTACCCATTTTGCGGATCCCGCCGATGGAGGGAGGAAATTGTATCAAGCCAATCCTGGAGGAGCTCCCTGCAATGTTCTGGCTATGATGGCCCGGTTGGGCAAGCGCACCGCTTTTATAGGCAAGGTCGGGAATGATTTCTTTGGTCGCATGTTGCGCCAGTCACTCATCGATGCCGGGATTGATCCGATAGGGTTATCCGTCTCCGAGGAAGCGCCGACAAGCTTGGCGTTTGTGCAGAACGACGAGAGCGGAGATAGGGAATTCACCTTTTACAGGAATCCAGGGGCCGACACGTTGTTGCACGAGGAAGACCTCAAGGACGAGCTCTTGTCAGAAACGAGGCTGTTCCATTTTGGGTCGGTATCCATGACGCATGAGGTATCGCGCCGAGCCACCTGGGAAGCCGTCAGGCGAGTGGCTGCTTTGGGGATCCCGATTTCATTTGATCCGAACGTACGGTTGGCGTTGTGGCAGGACAAAGAAGAGTTGAAAGAGCAGATGGCTCAAGGGTGCCAGCAATGCCAGATTCTCAAGATATCCGCCGACGAGTTGACCTTTTTGACGGGAGAGGAAAGCCTAGCAGGAGGGCTGAAGGTGCTTTTGGATCGCTATGCGCCGTTCCAGTTTATCTTCATCACGGATGGCGTCCGAGGGAGCTATGCGTGGCACGGCGGAGAACTGATTTATTGTCCCACCTTTGAAGACGTGGCCACCATCGATACGACAGGAGCCGGGGATACCTTCATGGGCGTTTGCCTCAGCTCATTGCTCGATCTGACGGGATTTGAGTGTGACAGCGAGCAACTGAGCCAGATTTTACGGAGAGCCAATGCGGCGGCCTCGCTGATCACAACGAGGCACGGAGCGTTGGCCGTGATGCCGACCCTCCAAGAAATGGAACAACTCCTTGGCAAATAGGGCGCCGGCGCGGTTACTTCATGAAAAAGCTCTGCAAGAGGCAGAGGAAGTGAAGACCGATAGGGATGAAGATGAGAGGAGTCAGTCCCAAGAGGCTGTAGGCACCAGCGACGACGAGGAACCAGAAGATCGCCCAGCATAAGTGACTCTTATAGAGTTGTCCCAGGCCAGGGATGAAAAGACTCAGTAATGTAGCTGTAAGAGATTTTATCATAGTGACAAATGAAAAGCTTCGTTTAATTATGATACTGAACGATTGTATGCACAATACCCATTACAGTCTTACTACATAAAGATACGAATCGCCAAAAAGGCGGAAGAGGACAGAAAGAAAATAGGGCTAAATGAAGAGAATAAAGCATATGCTAGTATCATTTCTTACTGGACTTCACCGACTGAAAGGCGAAAATGGTTGGGTACATTGAGTTCGGTCGTCAGTGTACTTAAATAACAACGCCGGCCGATACCCCAATTGACTTCGCCATGCAACAGGGAAATACGCAAGATAAACCGGAGATTGACTTCGGAGAATTCGCACCAGCCACATACGCCGAATGGCGTGAGGCGGCAATCGCTGCCTTGAAGGGGGCTGACTTTGATAAAAAGCTTTTCACTAAGTTAGTGGAAGGAATTACTTTAAACCCAATCTACAACAGAGGAGATGTATCGGTTGATATTCCGCCTGCTGGACAGTTCCCTTATCGCCGAGGGACTAAGGCCTTGGGATATGCAGAGCAGCCATTGATTGTGGCCCAGAGCATACCAGCCAAGACTCCAGAAGATTTCAATCGACGCGTCCTTCATGACCTTGACCGAGGGTTGACAGCAGTCAACATACAGTTGAATTGTCGCTGTGGCCTTCGTTTAGGGAAGCAAGAAGCTTGGGACAAGGCCCTTGCAGGGATCGTCCTGGACTGCGTGCCAGTCTATATTACCCCAGGATCATGTGGATTGGCCGCATTGGGCATGTTCCTCAACACCTACGTCAAGGGAGGTTACGACCTCGCCAAGTTGAGCGGTGGTGTATTGTATGATCCATTAGCCAAGGCACTTTCCAAGGGAAGCCTTTGCGGAGGAAAGGGCTTGTGCGCCTACTACGATCAAATGGCCACCATGACCAAGTGGGCCGTCAAGAACGCCCCAGAATTCCAGACCATTGGAATTAGTGGTTTGCCCTATGCAGACGCAGGAGCCTCCGCCATTGAAGAAGTGAGCGCCATGCTTGCCACGGCGGTTGCCTACCTGAGAGCCATGGAAGAACGAGGACTCAGCATAGACGACACGGTCAAGCACATGCGCTTCACCGTAGGCATTGGATCCAACCTCTTCTTGGAAATCGCCAAGATTCGCGCCCTTCGCGAACTTTGGGCAACGATCGTGAAGTCCTGTGGCGGAAGCGAAGAAGCCGCCAAGATCAAGCTTCACGCACGCACGTCCTTCTGGTCCCTGTCAAAGGTTGATCCATGGGTCAACATGTTGAGAGGTACCGCCCAAGCCTTCTCCGCCATCATGGGTGGGGTTGATAGCTTGGATGTTCTTCCATTTGATACGGCCGTGAGAACGCCCGATGAATTCTCACGTCGTATTGCACGCAATACCCAGTTGATTCTTTCAGGCGAATGCAACCTGGACAAGGTGGTCGATCCTGCCGGTGGTTCCTGGTACATTGAAAGCCTGACCAACGAAGTTTCTCACAAGATTTGGGATCTCTTCCGCGATATTGAAAAGGAAGGAGGCATTGCCAAGGCGCTCAAGTCCTCCTGGCTTCAAAATAAGGTCAACGCCACCGCCGCTAAGCGCTATGAATTGGCCGACCAACGTCGCCAGTCCATCGTAGGTATCAACCAATACGTCAACCTCGACGAGAAGAAGCTTGAAGTGACGGAAGAACCGACCTGCTGCAAGGGACACAGCTGCAAGAATGCAGAACCAACGTTGCCAGAAGTTGTCTTCTGTGTTGATTCCGTTCGCAAGGCCGCCGAAGCAGGGAATCCATCCTGCTTGATCAACAAGGCCCTTTGCCAGCAAGCGGAATGCAAGTGCGGCGAACCCTTCGAAATCGAAGCATTGCCACAGCGTCGACTTTCCGAACGCTTTGAATCCCTGTTGGCCAAGGCAGATGCCTGGGTGGCAGAAAAGGGAGGACGTCCGATGGTCTTCTTTGCCAATATGGGGCCATTGCGTCAGCACAAGGCACGAGCCGACTTCTCCCGCGACTTCTTGCGCGCAGGTGGTTTGGATGTGATCTATCCCGCCGGGTTCCCGACGCCCGAAGAAGCAGCCAAGGCCGCCGCTGAAAGTGGTACAGACGTGTGCGTGATCTGCTCGACAGATGATACGTATCCCGAATTGGTACCGGCATTCTGTAAGGCTCTGAAAGAGCTGAAACCTGAAATGATGATAGCACTGGCTGGTTATCCAGCTGATTATGTCGAATCCTTCAAGGCAGCAGGGGTCGACATCTTCATCCATGTGAAAGCAAATTGTTACAACACTTTGGAAGCTATCCAGAACAAGATTGGTCTCTAATCCTTCAACCTTATTTCGAATCATGAGCAATATCCCAGATTTTGCATCGGCCAACTATCCAGAAATTAAGGTTGGCACACCACACACTTCCACCCAGGGAGAGACTTGGGTGACAAACGAACAGATTCCTGTTACGCCAACGTATAGCTCCGCCGTTTACGACGACTGCTTGCACTTGGACTACACCGCAGGGATCGCCCCTAATCTTCGTGGGCCATACGCAACCATGTACGTTGCTCGCCCATGGACGGTTCGTCAGTATGCAGGTTTCTCAACCGCAGAAGAATCCAACGCCTTCTATCGCCGCAACCTGGCAGCAGGTCAGAAGGGCTTGTCCATTGCCTTCGACTTGGCCACACACCGTGGTTATGACTCCGATCACCCCCGTGTTGTGGGTGATGTGGGTAAAGCAGGTGTGGCTGTTGACTCCATTCTCGATATGGAAATCCTCTTCAAGGGGATTCCGTTGGACAAGATGTCTGTGTCCATGACGATGAATGGCGCTGTGCTTCCCGTTTTGGCCTTCTACATTGTGGCTGCACAAGAACAAGGGTGCACACTCGATCAGCTCTCAGGTACGATTCAGAACGATATTCTGAAGGAATACATGGTGCGTAATACTTACATTTACCCACCGGATCCTTCCATGAAGATCATTGCTGACATTTTCGAGTTCACGTCGAAGTACATGCCCAAGTTCAACTCGATTTCTATTTCGGGTTACCACATGCAAGAAGCAGGTGCTACGGCCGACTTGGAAATGGCATACACGTTGGCAGACGGCTTGCAGTACGTTCGCACGGGTATCCAAGCAGGGATTGACATTGATGCGTTTGCGCCACGTCTGTCCTTCTTCTGGGCACAAGGTAAGAACTACTTCATGGAAGTTGCTAAGATGCGAGCAGCTCGCGTGCTGTGGGCTAAGATCATCAAGCAATTCAACCCGAAGAATCCAAAGTCCCTTGCCCTGAGAACGCACTCACAGACGTCAGGGTGGTCATTGACCGAACAGGACCCATTCAACAACGTTGCACGTACATGCATTGAAGCATTGGCAGCAGCTTGTGGACACACTCAGTCACTGCACACCAACTCCTTGGACGAAGCTATTGCGTTGCCAACGGACTTCTCCGCTCGTATTGCACGTAATACACAGCTCTTCTTGCAGGATGAAACGACCATTTGTAAGGTGATCGACCCATGGGGCGGTTCCTTCTATGTGGAATACCTGACCAACGAACTGATTCGCAAGGGTTGGGAACACATCCAGGAAGTGGAAAAACTCGGTGGTATGGCTAAGGCTATTGAAACTGGGTTGCCCAAGATGCGCATTGAAGAAGCTGCTGCTCGTCGTCAGGCTGCTATTGACTCCGGTAAGGAACCGATCATTGGCGTGAACAAGTACCGCCTTGATCACGAAGAACAGATCGACATTCTTGAAGTTGATAACACCGCTGTACGTGAAGCTCAGATTGCTCGCCTCCAGAAACTCCGTGCCGAACGTGATTCTGCGGCTTGCAATGCAGCTCTTGAAGCTCTCTCTGAATGCGCTCGTACGGGCGAAGGTAACTTGCTCGACCTTGCTATTAAAGCAGCTAAGGCTCGTGCATCACTCGGCGAAATCTCGTCGGCATTGGAAAAACACTTCGGTCGCCACAAGGCCCCGATCAAACTTATTACAGGCGTGTACGGTGCTACATATGGAAAAGACCCATTGGTCGATGAAGTTCGTAAGTTGACGAACGATTTTGCAGAACGTGAAGGACGTCGTCCTCGTATCCTCGTTGCTAAGATGGGGCAGGACGGTCACGACCGTGGTGCTAAGGTTGTTTCCTCCGCTTATGCTGACTTGGGCTTTGACGTTGACGTAGGTCCTCTCTTCCAGACTCCAGAAGAAACGGCCAAGATGGCTATTGAAAACGACGTGCACATCGTCGGTATGAGCTCCTTGGCTGCTGGTCACAAGACCTTGCTTCCTCAGTTGGTGGAAGAACTTGCTAAGCAAGGACGTCCTGACATTCAGGTATTCTGCGGTGGGGTTATTCCTGCCCAAGACTATGATTTCTTGAAGGAACATGGCGCTGTCGCCATCTTTGGCCCAGGAACCAACATTCCTGCCGCTGCTAAGGAAATCATGGAAAAACTGAATGAGCAATATGCTTAAACATGTCATTTCATGATGAGGATTCTTCTATAAGATCCCTTCAATGATGACTAATAATAAGCCACTCGCGTTTTGTGAGTGGCTTATTAATTTATGGTCGTTCGGCATACATCTTAGTCTTGGCGTGGATGAGATGAAGGATATGGCAACTTTTTTCCTTTCATTTGTGCAGAACGACATGTAACTTCTTCTGGCAGTTGCACAGCAACCGGGCTCGTAGCTCAGCGGTTAGAGCAGGGGACTCATAATCCCTTGGTCGTAGGTTCGAACCCTACCGGGCCTACCAATTTTCTAAAGCAGTCGTCCCTTTTCAATACGGGACGACTGCTTTTTT
>CAYNVM010000052.1:0-10757 GCA_964400645.1 uncultured Akkermansia sp.
TTACATGCCCATGACGCTGTAGCCGCCATCGACATAGATCACCTGACCGGTGATACAAGCCGAGCCGTCGCTAGCGAGGAAGACGCCCATAGCGCCCAGTTCATCACCGGAGCAGGAACGTCCCAAAGGTGCGTGCTGTTCGTAGACCTTGAACATTTCCGTGAAGCCAGAAACGCCACGAGCGGCCAACGTTTGAACAGGGCCAGCGCTGATGCAGTTGACGCGGATCTTGCGAGAACGGCCAAGATCGTATGCCAAGTAGCGCGTGCAGCTTTCCAAAGCAGCCTTAGAAACACCCATCAAGTTGTAGTTAGGTACAACACGGACAGAGCCAATGTAGGTCATTGCCAAGATGCTACCACCATCAACCATCAAAGGTTCAACGGCACGGGACAAAGCAATCAAGGAGTAGGAAGAAATGTCGAGAGACGTCTTAAAGTCTTCACGGCGAGTTTCCAAGAAGCTACCTCCCAAGGCTTCCTTAGGAGCAAATGCAACAGAATGCAACAAGCAATCAACCTTTGGTGTCAAAGCCTTCACTTCTTCAAAGAAGCTAGCAATGGACTCGTCAGAGCTGACATCACATTCCAAGACGGGGGTATCTTCACCAAAATTTTCTTTTACCAATTTGATTACACCATCTTTCAGGCGCTCTCCCTGGTAATTGAAGATGAGCTTAGCACCGGCTTCATGCCAGGCCTTCGCGATGTGGAATGCAATACTGCGCTTGTTTGCCACACCGACGACAACGCCAACTTTGCCTTCAAGTAATTTGCTGGACATAACTGCATTCATTCATGCCTGATTTGTGCTGGGGTTTCCAGACAAATTTTATATTTTCATCGCCATACCCATGTATAATAAAAAAGCCTCACGAGAGTCGCTATTACTCCGTGAGGCTTTTAATATATGTAAGTAGATTTACCTTAGTTCTTCCTTGAGGTGTTCAATTCTGTCTTTCAAGGATGCATCTTCTTGCATTCGGGCTTCAATGGTCTTGTTGGCATGAATCACGGTCCCGTGATCTCGACCACCAAAGGCATCACCAATTTCCTGAAGTGAAGCATTGGTCAACGTGCGGCAAAGGTACATGGCAATCTGACGAGGATAGGCAATACGTGCCGGGCGACGGCGGCTCACCATATCGGCCAAACGAATGTCGTACTCTTCTGAAACTCGTTTTTGGATGGCGTCAATGGAGACCTGCTTCTGGTTTTCCTCGCGAAGGATATCGCGCAACAAGGTCTCAGCCTTGACCACATCGGGAGTCGTCCCTGAAATGGAAGCATAGGTGGCAATTCTCATGAGCCCACCTTCCAGGCGACGCACATTCTGACGGATGCGATCAGCCAAGAATTGGAGGATGTTGTCGGAGACATTGACTTTCCATTCCTTGCGTTTCTGTTGAAGGATGGCCAAACGTGTTTCCATGTTCGGCGTCTGAATCTCAACAGGAAGCCCGGATTCAAAACGAGAAGCCAAACGTGGTTCCAAATTGGAGATCTCTCCAGCAGGACGATCAGAACTCAACACAATCTGCTTTTCACCGTTGAATAACGTGTTGAATGTGTGGAAGAATTCCTCCTGGGTCTTGTCCTTACCTGCCAAAAATTGAACATCATCGAGCAATAAGACATCAACCTTGCGGTATTTGCGTCTGAATTTCGTCAAACTCTGGGTCTGAATCGCATCAATAAATTCATTCACAAACTGTTCACTTGAAAGATAGAGGACCGTTGAATTGGGCGTCTTCTTCAAGATCTCATTCCCGATAGCCTGCATCAAATGGGTCTTACCTAACCCTGAACCGCCGTGAATGAAGAAGGGGTTGAACTGTGACTTGGTCGAACCAGCTACGGCCTTCGCAATCGCATGGGCAAATTGGTTGTTGGAACCGACAACGTAGTTCTCAAAATTGTAATTTTGATTCAGGTTGGAGTTCTTCCCCTTGCGAGCAGTCTGATCGGCATTGGCAGCCTTCATCCCTTGCACGACAGAAACGGGTTCTGCGGCCACCTCTTCTTCTTGGCTTTCACTGGACTCAAATGACAACTCACGAGCTCCCAACACAGAAATCGTGGCTTCTTGAATCAACGATGAGTAGTTCGCTTCAACCCAAAATAAACAACTGGCATCCGCAACCCTCAATACTAAATGAGTTCCAGTATCTTTGACCAACACCATTGATGCAAACCAACGTTCATATGTTTCATCATTAACTCTGCCCCGAATATGTCCACATATCCGAGACCAAGTCTCTTTGTTCCTTTCTATGTCATGTTGCATCATAGCGTAATATGGCTTTCTTCTTATCTTGTGAAAATCTTCTAGCGCCGCCTCCCGGACTCTTACGCCTTCTTGGGCGGGGCTCCCTCCTTCGTTCAGCCGGGGCTGTTCTCAGTCGGGAGGCACACAATAACCGCAACCCAGATTCTGGTGAACATATTTTTATTTCGCTCCGCTCCCTCCTCTCTCTTCCCCTCAAGTTCCATGGGCGTTCCACAACAAAAAAATTTTTTCTCTTGATCTCATATTTATTTAATTTTCCTGAACAATCTCTTGCGTTCAGTTTATCTAAGTAATTGAACTATAGCATGTTACATACTTGAAAAAATATTACCAACTTTGAAAACAGATGATTATAAAGTATCGTTTTTGAGTCACAATTTGATCTAGCAGAATGAGTTTTGACGAGAAAACACAAATCATAAAAGCACATCATTTCGGAATTTATGACTTGGCAACACACCCCTATTTTTCTCCAAACGCCCAGGGCAAATTCACAGGAAGTGACCTCCGAAAATAGTCCCACGGGAAACCGCCGTCATCTCCCGACCGCTCTCTCGCCCATTTTGACATCATCGTCGGAAGCCGTGTCAGCATTCAACACAGCCCTCTTGAGTACAGTCTATGTCGAAAAAGGGAAACGGAATCGAGGCTTGAAATCGATATATATAAATACACAATACCGTCAACATTGAGCGCTCTTAGTAGTATGAACACCCAAGAATTCAATGCAGCCATATCAATGCACTCTGCATGGATCTCTCCTTTACGTGCAGAAATTGGCAAAGTCGTTATCGGTCAAACAGAACTCATCGATCGTTTAATTTTGAGTTTACTTTGTAAAGGTCACATCCTTCTAGAAGGTGTTCCCGGTTTGGCTAAAACTCTTTCCGTTAAGGCTTTGTCTGGTGCTCTTGATGCTGGTTTTGCTCGTATCCAGTTCACCCCCGATCTTCTCCCTGCCGACCTTCTCGGGACGATGGTTTACAACCCTGAAGAACGTGTCTTCACCGCCAAGAAAGGTCCTATTTTCTCTAACCTCATCCTTGCTGACGAAATCAACCGCGCCCCAGCTAAGGTGCAGTCTGCCCTTCTGGAAGCCATGCAGGAACGTCAAGTAACCTTGGGTGAAACAACTTACTCTTTGCCTGATCCTTTCTTGGTCATGGCTACCCAGAACCCAATTGACCAGGAAGGGACCTACCAACTACCTGAAGCTCAGTTGGACCGTTTCCTGTTCAAAGTGGTCGTCTCGTATCCTGAACGAAATGAAGAGCTCCGAGTTCTGGACTTGATGTCTACCTCTCAGACTCCTCCCCAAACAAGCCCCGTGGCCACCCGAGAACAGATTGCTGACAGCCGCACGCTCGTTAATCAAATCTACATCGATGAAGCGGTTCGTGGCTACATCGTTGATCTCGTGAGAGCAACGCGCCAACCTGAAACGGTGGACTTATCCCTTCGTGGTCTGATCCGTGCAGGGGCATCTCCTCGTGCCACAATTAACATCGCTCTGGCCTCTAAAGCCTATGCGTTCATGCACCACAGATCTTTTGTAACACCTCAGGATATTAAGGATCTTGCCCATGATATTCTCCGTCACCGCATTCTCCTCTCTTATGAGGCTGAAGCTGAAAATGTCACCACGGATAACATCATTGACCGCATCCTGACCAAGGTTCCTGTACCTTGATCTCATCTGTCCTCATGTTTGCCACACGAGATTGAGCTACCTTGTCGCTATAATGAAAGGATAGCTCCTTCCGGTTGGCATACTTAGTTACCGACCATCTTCCTTTATTAACTATGGACAAAGCTACTGAAATTCTTAAGCGAGTTCATCGCATTGAATTACGAGCTCGTCGATTGGCCTCTGAAACCTTTGCAGGTCAGTACCAGTCTGGCGTTCGCGGTCAAGGCTTGGACTTTGATGATTTCAGAGAATATCTCCCTGGTGATGATCCCCGTTTCATTGACTGGAAGGTCACGGCTCGCATGGGTTCTCCCTTTGTCCGCCGATTCCGTGAAGAACGCGAACAAGCTCTGATCTTAGCTGTCGATGTCAGCGCTTCGATGAATTATGCCTCTCAGGGCGCCATTGCTTCTAAACTAGAAACGGCTGCCGAAGTAGCCGCTGTCTTGGCTTTCAGTGCAGCTCAAAGTGGTGACAAGTTTGGCTTGCTTCTCATGGGCAGAGGTGAGCGTTTCTACCTCCCTCCTGCCAAGGGCTTTAAACAGGCGCTGAGAATCGTCAGAGAAATCATCAGCTCTCAATCGGGTGGCCCCGACGAACCTTTGTCGGCCTTTGCTGATTCTCTCTTACGTGTGCAGAAAAAGTCGGCCATGGTTGTTCTCATCAGCGATTTCCTCATCCCGACGGATCGCCCTGCGTTAGGTAAAATTAACTTCAAGCACGAACTCATCCCTATTCGCATCTCTGACCCCATGGAACAACGTATCCCTGATGTGGGTCGCCTCATCGCGAGGGATCCTGAGTCTGGTGAGCTTTATTCGTTCAACTTCGACGACGCTCAGTTGCGTGCGGAACATGAACAAGCGGTCAGAATCCATCGCAATGAATGGGTCAAGGACTTCCAACAGCTTGGCATCGACTATTTGGACATTACAAATGTCGAACCCTTCATCGGTTCTCTCAAGGCTTTGTTCGCACGTCGCGCGCGCCAATTCACTCACTAAGTTTTCCTCATCATGTTGCCAACTCCTCCACAGCTTGAACCAGATATCAAACCTGATGAGTTCCTGTCCTCTCTTCTCTCAGGATGGTTGCTTTGGGTCGTCGTTGCCTTCATTGTGATCCTCGTCGCAGGTCTCCTTTTCTATCTCCATAAGCGTAAGAAAATCGTTCCCATTCCTCCCACGGCTGAAGAAATCTCCATCGGCAAGATCGATGCCTTGCTGGCGACCTCTCCTAACCTCCGGAAATCAGCAACAGAACTTTCGCTAATCATCCGTGAATACCTTTCGGGCTGTTCGGAAGACCCAGCTTTGTTTGAGACCCACCAAGAGTTTTGTCGCAGAGCCGATGCATTGCTGACGCTTCCGTTGGCAGTCCAAGTCCCTGTTCGTGAGTTATTAGAAAAAATGGCTCAACTGAAATACGAGCCTGAAACACCTGAGAACTTGGAGTTGGCTCGCGACCTTGCTTCTCGTTCAAAAGATCTCATCAAACAAATGGGCGAAATATCTCGCGCTGCTTCTCAGGAGAAGCCCACGCCAGGAAATCAACAATAGCTAGCAATTCTAACCACAATGTTAGATTTCACCTCTCATTTCCAATTTGCCCACCCTTCGTGGTTGTGGTTGCTACCAGTCTTTCTCTTGCTCATGTTGCTGAGAAAGCGACATGGGGCGGAGGGTTCTATTGCTCTCCCCACGGTTAAGTTTGTTGCCCACTTAGCTAAAAAGCCCACGTCTCTTGCTGGCCGTATCGGTGCTATCCTGCTTGTCCTCTCTGGTCTGTTCCTCATCATCGCTCTGGCTCGCCCTCAACTCGTGGATGAAAAGACCCACAAGGTCGTCAATGGCGTCGATATCATGATCGCCTTTGACCTGTCGGGGTCCATGGATACTCCTGATATGATTTTACAGGGGCTTCGCGCTGACCGCATGACGGCTGCTAAATATGTGATCTGCCACTTCATTGATAAAAGACCTGACGATCGCATCGGCGTCATCGGTTTTGCCGGACGAACCAAATCATTTTGCCCCTTAACATTAGATCACGCTCTCACATCGGCTGTGATCCAGAGATTCACCAAAGATTCTATCTCTGCAGACGGAACGGCTATCGGTTCTGCTATCGCAGCCGCAGCAACGAGACTGGATATCCGAAAAGAATCTAAGTCCAAAGTAATCATTCTCATTACTGATGGTGCGTCAAACTCTGGACAGATTTCTCCGATTGAAGCGGCAACGGCTGCCGCTAAATTGGGCATCAAAGTCTATACCATCGCCGTCGGTACGGAGGATGATCCCGATGACAATGCTTACGGTATCTCAGGACAAAATTTCGACGAGCCGACTCTCAAGAAAATTGCTGCCCTCACAGGGGGCGAACACTTCCGCGCCACTGACACCAACAAGCTCCTTTTGGCCTTTTCCTCCATCGACCAACTGGAAAAGTCTGAAGCAAAGCTCTTTACCCTCCGCAAGGAAAGAGACCTCTTCATCTATTTCCTGTCGGCAAGTGCCCTGCTGTCTCTCTTAGGTCTCTGCATCAATATTGCACGTCCTGTACCTGCTCCATGAGCTACCCCCTTTCCCAATCATGACTTTCCTCTATCCACATCTACTCTACGCATTAGTCATCCCCGTGGTGATTGCCATCGTGTCGTGGATAATCTCTCGACGTAGATCCCAACGGTGGAAAATCCTCGTTGATTCCGCCTATCAGGACTCTCTTGTCCAACGCCCTTCTCGTTGGCTCCGTCAACTCTCTCTCTACGCCGGTCTTCTCTCTCTCTTCTTCGTAATCCTGGCATTGGCTCGCCCCATCTCTGGCTTCAGGGAAACGGCAACCATGCAAAAAGGACATAACATCCTCATTGCCATCGACTGTTCCCGATCCATGCAAGCCAAGGACGTGACTCCTACGCGTCTCGATCTTGCCAAAACGGCGGCCTTTGACCTGCTTGAGGCGATGCCTGAGGATAATTTCGGTCTCATCATCTTTTCAGGGGAAGCTCACCTTCTCATCCCCCTAACCCATGACCATAACGCTGTTAGAGAATCCATTGAACAACTTGAATACGGCTGGGTCTCTCTGGGCGGAACGGATCTCCAGAATGTCATGAGACTGGCTCTCAATACGTTCAAACGTGATCACGCGGATTCTACCAATGCTCTCGTCATTCTGAGCGATGGCGAAGACACGGTGAACGTCAATTATGAGACGGCTCAACAGGCTAAAAAAGACCACTTGATCGTCATTACGGCAGGGATCGGAACGGAAGTCGGTGAAATGATGCCTGATCCCCAACAAAAGGATGGCTTCTACCGTGACCGCCAAGGTCGCCATGTGATCACCAAATTGGATTCCACGGCTCTCAAAGCGTTGGCCAATGAAACGGGTGGCCAGTACCTCCAAATTGGCCCAGGAACGAATCTCACGGATGTCGTCAAAAATGTCGCTAAGCATCTCGACCAAGACGAATCAGAAGGTGATATCCAACGCATCCCTGAAGATCAGTTTGCTCTGTTCGCAGTTCCTGCTCTCTTCTTCCTGTTCCTCTCTCTGATCTTAGCCACTCGCTGGCGTTCGTGGGGAACATCACGTCAGGTGTCTAACAAACTTTCTCTTCTCCTCCTGACATCTCTTCTGGTCCTCAGCAGTCAAACCCAAGCTCAGGATAAACCTTCGGCTCAAGAAGTCCCCAATGCTGAAGAAAGAGCCTTGCTCTCCCAAAGCATGGATAAAGAGCTCTATCAGTCTCTCCTCGAAAATGTCCCCACGGACTCTGATGACCCAT
The DNA here is from genome assembly GCA_964400645.1 of uncultured Akkermansia sp. Lineage (GTDB taxonomy): Bacteria > Verrucomicrobiota > Verrucomicrobiia > Verrucomicrobiales > Akkermansiaceae > Akkermansia. The sequence goes on from CAYNVM010000052.1 coordinate 7,776, forward strand.
CGGGAGATTCTGAAAAATCAGCCGTTGTTTCTTTCTTAAAAGGCTATGTGCAACACATGGAGAAGAACAACGATGCGGCTTCTGCCTCGTTTTCCTCGGCTCTTCTCTCCGAAAATCCTAGCCTTCAAGCTGCTGCCCATTACAACATCGGCAATGCTGTCGCCGACAAAGCCTTTGAATTGCTCACTCCGCCGTCCTCGACTCAAGGAGATCCTCAGCAACCTCAAATATCCCGAGAAAAAATTGAAGAGGCCAAAGAACTGATCAATCAGGCGATCAGTCACTACGATGATGCCCTCAGTACAAGCCCCGATCTCGCTCAAGCTGAATCAAATAAGAAAAAGCTAGCTGACTTCCTCGAACAATTGCAACAAGAGGAGCAACAACAAGATCAACAGCAGCAACAAAACCAGCAGGATCAACAACAAGACCAAAACAATCAGTCTTCTCAGCAAAATAACGACAAAAACAATTCGTCGCAAAATCAGAAGGATAAGGATCAGCAGAAGGATAACTCGTCTTCTTCTGATCAATCCCAAGATAAGGACAAATCGGATCAAAATAAGGACGATAAAAACGATCAGAATTCTCAAAATCAGGAGGACAAGAAAGATAAGAATTCTGACAAGAATAAGGACCAGAATAAGGATAATCAAAAGCCTGACCAAAAGGATTCTGATTCCAAAGATAAGGACTCTAAGGACAACGACTCCAAAGATGATCAGTCCAAGGACGATCAATCTAAAGACGGTAAAAATAAGGACCAGAAGGACAAGCAATCCGATCAATCCAAGCAACCTTCAGAGAACAACAAGGACTCTAATTCTCAACAGAATCCTCAGAACAATTCTCCATCTAAACCTAACCAATCTCAGGACAAAAAGGATTCGGGTGAGCAACCTCAAAACCCGATGGATCTGAACGCTAACCCTGACAAGGAACAAATCTCTCAGCAACAACAGTCTTCCGAACAACAAAATCAGCAGGTCCAACAAGCTGAAATCGCTGAATCGAAAGAAGATCAGGAAAAACGTGAAGCGATGCAAATGCTCCGCGAACGAGCTGACCTTGAGAAGGGTTCTCCCATCCAACAACGAGCCTATCCTTACGTTCCTGACAAAGATTACTAAAGCCTTTTACCATCATGAAAAAATTCTTTTTCCTACTTACTCTCTGCTTAGCTCTCTCTGGCTCTGCGCTCGCCCAAGTAGCTATGCTTTGGTCTTCTCAGGTGGTTGTCCCTGGAGAAAAGACCCTGCTTGTCGCCATCATGACCAATGGTGATATGGTCGAGCCTGTCCCCACGGGGAGAATCCAAGGGGCTAGTGTCCGCTACGCTGGTTGCAATTACATTTCCTGGCCCACAGCCCCCAATAAAACGGCGTTTTACGTGGCCTTCGAAGTCGTCGCGGATAAGACAGGAACGGTGACCATTCCCTCTATTTCTCTAAAGGGGAAAAGAGGTACAAAATACCATACCAGTCAGCAAGAACTCAAAGTCCTGCCCTACGATTCCATTAAATGGTCCACCAAGGGTCAATTCCAATATGGAACACTCTGGTACGTTGCAGATTCTACCCCATACCTTCATCAGGCTGTCCCTGCTGAGCTGAAGTTCTACATTCCCCCAGTCGTCACCGAATACCAAATCCCAACGGTTGAAACGGATGGCTTAGCTTCTTGGCGCTTTGAACCTGGTACGCGTGATAGAAGCATCTTCAATTTTGGTTCTGCTCTCATTCGTGGATACGATTGGAAAGTGGTCGCCTTCCAAAGCGTATTAACACCTCTGCGCTCTGGATCTACGTCGATCAAGGGTTCTATCACCATGTACGCCCTTGATAGCAATGACGATGCCCGATTGGCCCAATTCATCCGCAATTATGTCCCGATCACGGTCGATATTCCTGAACTCCCCATTGAGGCGAAGCCTCTCCCTGCCGGGGCACCAAAAACGTTTTCGAACGCTGTAGGTCAGTTCTCTCTTAAGGCTAAAACTGATGCCACCTCGCTGAGTGCCAACGAACCCATTTCTGTTCAACTTGAGGTCACTGGTACGGGGAATATCAATACAATCAATTCCCCGACGATTGAGAATGATAGCCACTGGAAATTGTACCCTTCCAATAAGCTCAATTCTCCGGACGATCGCACTCTAACGGGAACGGTGACCTTCCAACAGTTGTTGCGTCCAACAGCTGAAACGGATGCTATCCCTCCTTTCGTCTTTACCTACTTCGACCCATCCACTCAGGAATATCAAACGGTTCGCTCCAATCCTATCCCTCTTCCTTGGAAGGCGTCTGCTCAGGCGATGCTAGCTCCATCTCCTGATTTTGTGGCAACGCCCCCTCCTGCAGGTATTGTGCCTGTCGAGGAAATGACGGATATCTACGGTCTCGTCCCTCAAGAAGCTGTACTTGAGCTATCCCCTAAAACTAATTGGCTCTGGTATCTGATCGCTTATATCCCTGCTCTGGCAGTCGCCGTCTTCCTCATCTCGAAATGGTGGAATCATAAACAAGAGCTTTCTCAAGTCAGCAAAGCCCGTTCAGAGGCTTTGAAAGCGATCCATGTGGACGATGACTCTAACCAATTCTTGCGTGCTCTCGGTGGATTCATTGAAGCTCATATCCCTTCCGATCAGCATTCTCCCGAAATACAGAAAATCCTGCAGACTCGTGATGAACTTGCCTTTGTCCCTGATCCTTCTGCTAGTCAGCTTTCCAAACAAGATAAGCAAGCCATGCTCAAACATGTTAAGGCGGTCATGAAACAACTTCCTATCCTTATCCTGGCTCTTCTGATGTCCATGACGTCTCTAACCTCTGCTGAGGCCGCAGACTCGTCTGCCTCGTCTCTCTACGATCAAGGGGAGTTCTCTCAAGCCGCTAAAGTCTTTTCTGAGAATCTGAAGAATCCAGATCAATCGGTCCAACAGTTAGCCTATAACTACTTTGGTCTCGGCAATTCCCTCTACCG
>CAYNVM010000053.1:0-10485 GCA_964400645.1 uncultured Akkermansia sp.
CCAAGTCGAGCGGCAAGCAAAGCGGCAAATTTGCCACTTCTACCAGCACCTAACACGGCAATTTTTTGGGATTGTAGCGAAGGAAATTTCATAAACTTTAGTCGAGGATGAGAAGGGTCAGTCCCAAAAGTGCAAGCAAGAGGCTAATCATCCAAAAACGGACGATCACTTGTGTTTCTTTCCACCCCTTCAGTTCAAAGTGGTGGTGGATGGGAGCCATCGCAAAAATGCGCTTACCTGTGGACTTGAAGCTTGCCACTTGAAGCACAACAGAAAGAGCTTCCATCACGAAAACACCACCAATCACAATAAACAAAAGTTCCTGAGCCGTACAAATGGCAGCCATCCCCAAAGCTCCACCAATAGCCAATGATCCCGTATCCCCCATAAATACCTTAGCAGGATAGCAGTTGTACCACATGAAACCTAAACACGAGCCCACCAAAGCGGCTAACAGGATCGCCAAGTCTGCCACCATAGGATGGTGCACAAATCCAGGAAGCAAGCCTGCAAAAACAGGGCATCCCAGTAGCAAAGCAATCACAGCATAGGCGCCACCTGTCGTCACTGTGCAACCTGAAGCCAAACCGTCTAACCCATCCGTCAGATTCACCGCATTGGAGGCAGAGACAAGTACAAGAGCCCCAAATGGCAAGGCCCAGAAGCCAAAGTCAATCGAGCCCAACATTGGGAATCCTACTTCTGAAACAAATGAGGAGTAGTTGGAGCCAGAGGAATCAGGCAAATACATCAGCAGTGCTGTCCCGACGATACCCACCACACACTGAAAGACGAGTTTGCAACGAGCCGAAACACCCTTGGAGTTGTGGTATTTGACCTTTTGGAAGTCATCCCAGAAACCTAAGCCGCCCAGAGCGACCATAGATCCCAAACAAACAAAGATCACGCGATTCCACTCTGCAAATAACAGAGTAGTCACCAAAGTCGCCACCAAAATAAGCACGCCACCCATTGTTGGCGTTCCCGCCTTATCTCCATGCAAAGTGGCAAGTTGTCGTACTTCGTCGAAAGTTCTGATCGGCTGCCCAATCTTCATGGAGACGAGCTTTAGGATCACACGAGGGCCTGCCAGTAATACGATTAAAAACGCAAGGAGCAGAGCTCCGAACGCTTTTATTATTGTAGGATCGGCGAGAGAGCGAGCGCAGTCGCCCAACAATGGATAAACAACAGACATCATCGTTCGAATAACAGTTGAAGGACTTTTTCCATACCAGACAAGCGACTTCCCTTGAACAGGATCGCATCGCCTGCGTGAACTTCACCAGCCAACCAATCGGCGGCTTCTTGGTGCGTACTAAACCATTTGACTTCGGGCATTCCTTGGGCTTCTTCAGCCATCACCTCAGTGTCTTTCCCCACGGCCACCAACCCGTCCAAATGACAAGTTGCCGCATAACGGCCTACATCCCGGTGGGCTCCTTCTGAATGAGCTCCCAATTCACCCATTCGGCCTAAAACAGCCCAACGTTTCCCCGTCACCTGCATGGATGCCAATGTATCCAAAGCGGCATGCATAGATTCGGGATTGGCGTTGTATGTGTCGTCAATAACAAGGACTCCGTTTCGCTGTGAGCAGTTCAATCGGCCTCCCGTCAAAACGGCATGTTCCAAACCTCGGACAATAGCGTCAGGATCCATGCCCATTGCCCAGCCTGCAGCAGCTGCTAAAAGAGCATTGGAAATCATGTGACGACCATGTACAGCCAACTTCACTTGGCTGTGGCAAAAACCTTCAATCTCCAGAGTGAAGGATGACCCTTCTGGCAGACTCTGAACGTTCGTCGCCTGAACATCGCCCTCGTTAATCCCCACGGCTATGCATCGTGCCTGAGTCGACTGGCGAATAAATTCGGCGTAATCACAGGAAGCAGGGAAAATCATCACGCCATCGCTTGGCAAGCTTCGCGCCAAGGTACATTTTTCCTCGGCGATGGCATCTCGCGAGCCAAGAAACTCAATGTGAGCAGAGCCAATGGATGAAATCAACCCGATGTTGGGCTGAATCATTTGGCACAAAGGAGCCAATTCGCCAGCATGATTCATTCCCATTTCCCAAATAGCCACTTCATCATCTGGCGTAGCTCTGAGAATGCTGATCGGAACACCGATGTGGTTGTTCAGGTTGCCGGCCGTTGCTGTCACGCGAAACTGCTCTGAAAGCACGGCTCGGGTAAAGTCTTTGGTCGACGTCTTGCCACTCGACCCAGTGATCCCCACGACTCCACGCAAGTGTAAGTGACTCGTCCGCCACCACTCTGCTAACCGCTGATATGCTTTCAGCGTATCATCCACAAGGATGATAACGTCGCTTTCAGACACGGGGTCGATAGGGCGACTCACCACCACAGCACCTGCGCCCTGTTGCAAGGCTTGTGGAGCAAAGGCATTGCCATCAAAACGCTCTCCCGACAGCGCAAAGAAAACCATTCCCGCCTCAAGCTTACGGCTATCGGTGCCAAAGCGTAAAGCTAAGCCTCCTTCGGGATTCCCTGAAAGAAGAGAACCTCCAATGAGGCGAGTGAATTCTGCGACGGTCAGTGAGCTCATGATAACAATGCCTGGTGAAATTTATTTGCGACGAGGTCTATCGTTGCGCTTGGGCTTTTCTTCTTTTTCCTCAGCAAGGCGTGCTTGAAGGAACTCTTCCTCCAACGTGCGCATCACGCGGCGAGCCACGCCAAGGTCACTGAAGTCGATACGTCCATCAGCAAATTCCTGATAGCGTTCGTGTCCCTTGCCTGCGATCAATACGATGTCGCCCTTGCGAGCTTCGGAGATGGCCTTCTGAATAGCTTCTGCACGATCAGGAACCATCACGGCACTACCCTTAGGCATACCGGCCACAATATCGTTAATGATGTCCTGAGGATCTTCGCTACGAGGATTGTCGGAAGTGACAATGCATCGGTCTGCTATGCGAGCCGTCGTTGCTCCCATGATAGGACGCTTGGTCTTGTCGCGATCCCCACCACAGCCGAAGACAACGATGAGACGACCCGAGCAAAGTTCTCGAAGGGTCTTGCACACGTTTTCCAAAGCATCTGGCGTATGTGCATAGTCCACGAAAACGCTGTAACCTGCACGAGAGCCAGCCAACTCCATGCGTCCTGGCACCTGTGGGCATTCTGCAAGCAGAGCGATCGCATCGCGGACGGAAATTCCCACGGAAACAGCACCGGCAAGAGCGCCCAAGCTATTGTACATGTTGAAGCGACCAATGAGCGGAATGCGTACCAAGTACGACTTCCCTGCGTACTCCAGTTGGAAGTCACTACCACGCGCCGTCATGCTATGAGGCACCATGCGGAAGTCTGCCTTCAAAGACATACCGAACGTCTTCACGTTGATGCGATCGGCAAATTCATTAGCCAAACGTTCGCCGTATGGGTCGTCAATGTTGATGACAGCTGTAGGCTTCTTGCGGCCTTCTTGATTGGCCAACTGTTCGAAAAGCTTCACCTTGGCTTGGAAGTACTCTTCCATCGTGTGGTGGTAATCCAAGTGATCCTGAGTCAGGTTCGTGAAAATAGCCGCATTCCAATCCACGCCAGACACGCGATCCTGGCTCAATGCATGGGAGGAGACTTCCATGGCCATGGCACGGCAACCGTGAACATTCATGGTGGCCATGATTTCCTGAAGAGGAAGAGGTCCCATGGTGGTCTGCGCTGCGTTCAAACGATTGACACCATCATCATTAACGATCGTGCCCAATAGGCCTGCGCGCATCCAACGCTTCTTGAAAATAGATTGGAGCAAATACGTCGTCGTCGTCTTGCCATTAGTACCAGTCACACCCACCACCTTCATGTGGCGGGAAGGATGCTTGTACCAGGCATCAGCCAACAAACCTGCAGCAATATGGGCTTCTTTGACCTGAACCCAAGCCACGTTCTTAGGCAATGTTTCTGGGCAAGGACGCTCGGTAACAACAGCATGAGCGCCTTTGCTCAACGCATCGTCAATAAAGGTAGCACCATCCACATGTACACCGGGGATGGCAATATAGCATGTACCACGTTGGACATTCCTACTATCAACTTCCAAGTTGGAAATTGAGACACTGTCCGGACCACTAACCCGGCTTTCCTTCAGAGCGGTAAGTAAAGTTTTCAGTTTCATTCGATCGGATCAAATCTGTTGAGTGCTAATCGCGCAATCTGGCGCAGACTGTATAAAGAGAGCCAGGGCAATATTCAATCCTAGAGACATAACTAGAACGACATTGCTAAAAAATCCTCTCCTCTGAAGAGTCACCTCATCCTTGTCTCCTTGATTTGGGTTTCTCTCCATGTTTGGGGTCTGGTTTATTTTCCTGTTCCTTGCTATCTGCTTCTCCTTTCTTGGGGATGTTCAATGTGGCGGCAATTCTTGTGCCTACTTCCTTGAAAATAGGTGCACAAACGGTACCGCCACCTGGGTGACAGTCTGTCGGGTGCGGATCATCGACGACCACTAAGCACACGAAGGCGGGATCGTCGTAAGGTAAAAGGCCAACGAAGGACACCGTATATCGATCAGAGTAGTAGCCACCACCTTCTTTCGCCTTGTGAGCGGTCCCTGTCTTACCACCAATCTGGTATCCCGGGACATTGCCTCGGCGAGCCGTACCGCCTTCGCCAGCTACACCCGCCAACGCGACACGCATATTTTTGGCGGTTTCCTTCTTCATGACTCGGCAAACTTCCACCGGGTCGCGCCGTTCCACTAGTCGACCATCACGATCATAGATTCCTTCGACCAAGCGAGGGCGCATTCTCACCCCGTCGTTAGCAACGGCCGCATAAGCCATCGCCACCTGAAGAGGTGTCACCTGCACGGCATAGCCATAGGTGATACGAGAAAAGTTCACAAAATTACTCCCGTCCTGGATTCGGCTTCGAGCTTCAGACGGTAGTTCCACCCCTGTCGGGTCAAGGAAACCGTATGCCTTCAGGTATTTCTTGTAGACATTCCACCCACCTGCTCGGCAACCAATTCGGAAAGCTCCTGGGTTACTGGACTTCTTGAGGACTTCCGCCACCGTCAACGTCCCGTAACTGCGAGGAGCATCGGAAACAGGCCTAGCACCTGGAACTGGGGCCGTCGTGCAGTCGATCGGTGTCGAGAACGAAGCTTTCCCTGAATCCACGGCTGACGTCACCGAAACCAACTTGAAGGTTGAGCCTGGTTCGTAGAGACCTTGTACAGCAAAGTTGAGTGCACCTTCCTGCATATTCTCCTTGGTATTCAAGTTGAAGTGCGGACGGCTAGCCATAGCCAAAATATCCCCAGTCTTCGGTTCGATGACAATGATAGTGCCTCGAGGAGCTCGATAGTACGCCAAGCCCTTATCGAGTTCTTCTTCCACGATCTGTTGAATATTCATGTTGATGGTCAACTTGACGTTGCGCCCATCAACGGGTGGCTTAAAGCGGTCATCCTTCGAGGCAATGAGTAAGCCCTTTTGGTTGCGTCGTGTTTCGCGCACCCCATCTTGGCCAAGCAAATAACCATCGAGCTGTTGTTCCAACCCACAAGAACCTGTCAGCAAGCGCGATCCTTCCTGGTTCTGCCCCACGTAGCCAGTCAGATGCGTCAGCATGTTCGGGACTAGATACACTCGCTTCCAACTGCTCTCGCACTTTAAGCCCTGGATGTGAGCCTGCACAATGGCTTCATTGATCGCATGGACTTGGTCGTCTGTCAGGTTCTGGGCTAACACCAGTCGGCGCTTTTTCTTTTCAACGCCATCTTGACGCAACTTGGAGAGCAATTCCTCATAGGTCACTCCTGGCAAAAATGGAGCCAAAACCTTGGCGGAATAGTCCATGTTCTTGTCGATGTACTCCTTGCACACCTCAATATCAAAGGTCCCATTTTCGCGAACCTTTCGCAGTAGGTCTCGTGCATCTCCTTCCTCTGGAGTTTCTTTGGCACTCTGGGGCGTTGCCTCCTCTGGTGTCTCTTTTTTCTCCTCGCTCAGGACATTAGCCAACTTGAGCTTTTCGCCTTCTTTCTTGATCGTGGCTCTGTTGAGCAACTTGGCGCGCTCTTTCTCGATCAGTCGTCGGCATCCTTTGTCATCCAAATACTCCCATTCATCAGTATGGTAGGCTCGTGCAAAGGCCAACGTATATGAAATGAGCTTGGGGTCATACAAGTGGTCGACGTCCGCCACCAGTTCTCCCGATAGAATATTTGTCGTCAGGTGCCTCGACGGATTCTGCGAGTCCATGAGCAAGCCACGGCGCGCAGGTAAAATTTCAGCGACGATGCGACCGCCGCTGTTCACATTTTGGAACTGACGATCTGGTAAAATCTGCAACTCAACAAGGCGACTCCCCAAGGCCGTGACAATAGCCACCGCTACGACACATAGAAATAAGCAACGTCTCGTAAACTTGGATGTCGTCGCTACTGCCATCTCTATCCCCTTCTAACAAACGGCAGTATACTTACTTGGAAGCCACGTCCCCCTTCTGGCGCTGTCCCTTCAATTCGTCGTCAAAGATGATTTCGCTGTGTCCCGATGTCGTTACCTGGAAACCAGCAAGAGCAGCTTCATCCCAGTCTTTGCTCATTGAGGTATGACTCGTCAGGCTACGGATCTCTGCTTCGCGCGTGGCGGCTGTCAGTTCATACGACTTAGCTATGGCCAGGTACTCTTCCGTCTGGCGTCGCACTTCAATCTGCTTGTTCTTGATGATCCCGATACAAATACCAGGTGCACCAAACAATGTTGCCATTGCCACTAGAAGGCTCACAAAACCCATGTTGACGGGAAATGAACCGCGGCGTGAAGATGTTCTAATCATAACTAGGGGATAAAAGTTTTAAGTTGTAATTTAGAGGTGAGTTCCGATTTAGTTGACCTTCTCAACGCCTCTCAGCTTGGCGCTGCGAGACCTCGTATTCACGGCTATCTCTTCTTCTGTCGCCACGACGGGGCGCTTGGACAAAAGTCGATAGCAATAATCGGGATTGGGGCGTGGAGCTGGCCATTCTTTACGGTCAATCTCGGGTCGGCTGTGAAGGTCAAAGAATTGCTTCACGCGTCGATCCTCAAGACTGTGGAAGGTGATCACGGCAAATCGGCCTTGCGGACGAAGCAAGCGCACGGAGGCGCTCAGCAGGTCGTCTAAAGCTCCGAGTTCGTCGTTAACGGCAATGCGAATCGCTTGGAAGCTTCGCGTTGCAGGATGCTGTTTCCCTTTACGGGGTAAAACTTTGCTAATGACATCCGCTAGCTCGAGCGTTGTCTCAATGGGCTTGATCGCTCGGGCGCGGACGATGGCTCTGGCAATGGCTCGAGAAGCTCGTTCTTCGCCGTATTCCCACAGAATACGGGCTATTTCCGCTTCATCAGAGCTATTGACCAAATCAGCCGCCGACATGCGTGCATCGGGTTTCATGCGCATGTCCAAAGGTCCATCTTCTCGGAATGAGAACCCTCGTTCTGGGGTGTCGATCTGGTGGGATGAAATCCCGAGGTCTGCAATGATGCCATCTACTTGGTCCACGCCTCGTTCGCTGAGCAGTGCCTCAATTTCTCGGAAGTTGCCTGGAATCGCACGGAAGCGGTTACCAAAGCGTGCCAAGCGACGAGTCGCGGCCTGACGAGCTTCTGGATCTTGGTCGATCCCCCACACCGTGGCTCCTCGCTGAAGCATCAGCTCGGTGTGTCCGCCGCCTCCCAACGTGGCGTCGATGATGAGCTTGCCTTCAGCGGCACCAACCATATCCACGGTTTCGTTCAGCAGAACGGTCACGTGGTGGAATGAAATCTCGGATGCGCCTTCGCTCTCGTCTTGGGCAGAATCAGCGACGGTCACCTCGCCCAAGTTGGCAAGCATCGCCACATCGGCTTCTTCCAATTCGCTAGGCAAAATCGAGCGAACGTTGAAGTGTTCGGACCAAGCCACTTGAGGCAAAGCTTCCATCCAGGCCTTGGCCAGTGCATCAGGCCCTTGTTCGCCAGTGAGCGTCAACATCACTTGGACGAATCGGCCTGCCACAACGCAAGTCATCAGCTCGTAGCCATTTCCTTGTTCAACGGCTTCCAACACGGCCTGTTGCACGTCGGTTGCCCAACACGATGCATCGTCGCGAAGCTCCGTTGCCACCAAACGGTCGAAGGCTTCATCCGCTTCGCGAGTCAAAGCAGCCAATTTGCCATACGCCCCCTTCAGACCGGCTTCGGTACGGCGTTCGGCGATGTCTTGTGACACCTTGCGCCACTCTTCCCACGCGCGCGTATGCAAAGCCTCGCGATCCCAAAGCGTTACGAGATACCCTGGCACCTCGGCACGAATCCCCGTGCGCACGCCAACCCCACGCTTTGAGACAAGCCTTCCCTCAGGATCGGAAGAAGCCGATCCTGTCACGGTGGACATGTCTGTAGTGGGTAGGGTCATGACTAGAATATATCTCTCGTCTTGTTGAGGGCTTTGACCTTCGCCATTTCCGCTTCGCGGGCCTGGACGAAGAGATCCGGATGCCATATTTCAAAGTGCCTTCCTCGACCGACGAATTGGACGCTTCCGTCCTTATTCACCAGCTTGCAGAACTCTTTCGGCAACAATAACTTCCCTTGGGAATTCACCTGCGTCTTGTAACTCTCGTAGCACAAAACACTGATGAAGGAATTCCGTTGGCTAGCATTCAACTCGGGATCCTCATTGATCGCCTTAATGGAGTCCTCAAAGACACTCGGCAGTAAAACTTTGATCATCTCAAGTCCATCGCGCTCAGACTGTAGCAAATACACAGTAAATTCCCCGTCCATCCGCCACTCTGCCGGAATCGCTACACGATTCTTCGGATCGAGTTTGTGGGTGAACTTTCCTTGGAATAACATTTTGCTAACGTCTTCAACCATAGCTACGAGAGGTCTTTGCTTTAGCACCAACACCCAAGACACACTTCGCGCGCCTATCAGTACACTAAACGTACGTCTTGGTACACTTCAATACATGCCCAGTACACCCAACGTTGTCAATCACTCATCCGTTATTCGTGGCGAAATTTGTAAAATTTTTTATTCTTTCGTCCAAATCTGAGCATTTGCACGTTCCAAGGAGTCTGATAAAATAGCCCCCATGATGCAGTTGTGCGTGTTAGGAAGTGGTAGTAGTGGGAACGCCTCAATTGTCAAAACTGACACAACTACAATCCTTATTGATGCGGGTTTCAGCGCCCTGCGCCTCAAAAAGCGCATGATGGAGGTCGGCATTCATCCTGACCATCTCGATGCCATTCTTATTACGCACGATCACCACGATCATTGCTCGGCTCTCGCTCAGTTTTCCAAGAAACATGAAATTCCTGTCATGTGTTCCACGCACACCTGCCAGGAACTCCGTTATCAAGCCCCTAACGTCCCTTACGTTAGCTTTGAAAAACAGCAGCCCTTCACCCTGGGCGATCTCACCATTACCGCCTTCCCCATCTCTCACGATGCCACTGATCCTGTCGGCTTCCGTGTTGAATCTGGCAACGCCTCTCTCGGCTATGTCTCGGACACGGGTTGCGTCACCCCCACCATTCTGAAGTACCTCCAAGGCGTCCAATCGCTGTACCTTGAATCCAACTACGACCCCGAGCTTCTTCGCCTGACGACGAAGCGCCCCATGCGCACCAAGCAACGCATTGCCTCTCGTTTCGGTCACTTGTCCAACGATGATGCCGCAGGTGTTGTCACTGAAATCGCTCATCCCGACCTCAAACACATTGTCCTGGCCCACCTGAGCAGTGAGTGCAACCGGGAAGAAATTGCTCTAGATACCATGGCAAACACTCTTCAACGTTGCGGTCTGAACGAGACCACACTATGCTGTGCGCGCCAGCACGAAATCTTGCCCTGGTTCTCCATTCTATAATATAGCATCACCAACCGCACCCTCGGATGTTCCTCAGCTCCTGTGAAATTATCAGCACTATTGTTGCCGCCGTGGCAGGCTCCATTGCCTCCTCGCGCGTCAAAATGGACCTCTTTGGCGTCATTGTCTGTGGAACTCTTGCTGCTCTAGGCGGTGGAACCATTCGCGATATGCTCCTGGGACTTCCCGTCTACTGGACTCTCCCCACGGGTGAAATGTTCATGCACATGTGCATCGTCACGTGCTTCCTCTGCTTCTTCGTCGCTCAAAAATACCCGCCCCCCTTCGGTACCATCCGCATTGCCGACGCCATTGTCTTGGCTCTCTTCGCCATGATCGGCACGGAAAAATCTTTCATCAATGGCTTTGGCGCTCTGACGGCCATTGTCATGGGGATCTGCACGGGGGTCGCAGGTGGTCTCCTCCGCGATGCTCTCACGGGCAACGTCCCTTACGTCTTCCGCCCTGGCGAACTCTATGCCACAGCCGCCTTCCTCGGTAGTTTGACCTATGCAGTGCTCTATTCCCTTGCCTGCACTAACTCGATCTGCTTCATCGCTGGCTTCCTCGTCACGCTAGCTGTTCGACTTGCCGCCATCCG
>CAYNVM010000054.1:0-10292 GCA_964400645.1 uncultured Akkermansia sp.
GAAGGCGCACAAACTGCTTAGCTCCGTTACGCCAAATGGTGAGTTTGACGGTATCTCCCACCTGCAATGACTCAATGTTTCGGATCAGATCGATCGTATTTTTGACGCGACGTCCATTGTACTCTGTAATGACATCCCCAGTGCGAACTCCTGCGCGGTCAGCAGGTGAATCGGGAAAGACTTCATTAACGATGGATCCTGTGGTGTCCCTAAAGTTGAGATGCTCACGCAAAGGAATGGTATTCTCCATCAAGTCGATCCCAAGATAGGCTCGCATGGGACGACCGTGATCGCAAATCTGCTTAAAGACCTGGTAGACGATGTTGGAAGGAAGTGAAAAGCCAATGGCAATTTTCTGTGAGGAGAGCTGACCATTGGAGCTGTTGGGTGAAACAATAGCCGAGTTGAGACCTATCATCTCCCCTCTTAGGTTAACTAGAGGTCCCCCTGAATTACCCTCATAAATGGGGCTATCTGTCTGTATGAGATCAACACCTGTAATCCCTCTCATCGAACGATCTCGACCACTGACAATGCCGTGCGTTACCGACATCCCAATGCCAAAAGGATTTCCTAAGGCGAGAACCATTTGCCCGACCTTCACCGAGGCACTGTCGCCAAGATGAATGGGACGGAATTGCTCTTTAGAGTCGATTTTGAGAACGGCGAGATCCAGTTGTGGGTCTTCTCCAATCTTATAAATGGGAACACTGCGACCGTCATTAAGAGTAGCGCGGATGACCTGCTTATCGCAAATAACGTGGTAATTGGTGACGATATGCCCTTCCTTCGAGACGATAACACCTGAACCGAGCCCATAGACAGCCATGCGATCATCGGATAACACCGTGCTGGGATTTTCAACGATGCTCACACCTGCCGTGTTAATGCTGACGATAGAGTGAGAGACAAGTGAGACAATGTACGTGTACTCGTCACTCATCCGCTGCAGGATGGATTCTGAGGTCTGCACGTTATGGCCAGCGCGCATGACGTTGTACACCTCCATTTTCTTCTTGGGATCAGCGGGCTTCTGAACCATTTCTTCTTGAGCATGCCAGCGCAAATACAGAAAAGCTCCGCCCACAGTAACGCCTGTTACTGCAACGAATATAAGTAAACGTTTGAGAAACGGAGGGAGCATGACTGTTCCTAAATCTGGGTAGTTTGGTTCAGTTTCACCCATGTTGTCACATATCTACCCCCTCAAGTCAATTGAATCACGCCAGATGTCTCTAATTTACAGAGTCATGTCACTTTTGCTCCGAGATTGCCATCATAGCCCTTTCGGGCTAACATCCCGTTGACATGGTTCCTCCTTCCCTAGACTCTCACGTGTTCGTTATCTATGGCAACGATGAAAGCTTGGTCTCTTCTCAAGCTTCACAATGCTTTGCCGATTTAACAGCGGGAACGGATCCTTTCTCTCACGAAACCATCGACGGAACGGCGTCTGATTCTGAAACTGCCGCTGACATCTGCTACAAGGTTTGCGACGCCCTTCAAACCCTTCCCTTTTTCCCTGGCCTGAAAGTGGTATGGCTCAAGGGATGCACCTTCCTTGGTGATTCCCCAACGGCAAAGTCTGAAACCACTGAAGAGGGTCTTCGTGCATTATCGAAAATAATCGAATCCGGCTTACCAACCGACGTCAAATTCCTCATTTCAGCGTCAGAATTCGACAAGAGACGCGCCTTCAACAAAATGCTCTGCAAACTAGGCGAATCTCACGAGTACAACAAGCCAGACATCTCGCAGCGTGGTTGGGAAGAACAGCTCATTGCCACGGCCAAGGAAACGGCACAAAAATTCGATCTCCAATTTGACAAAGACGCCCTTGATCTGTTCATCCACCGAGTCTCCGAAAACTACATGCACATTGTCTCGGAAATCGAGAAACTCAGCACCTACATTGGTGGCGAACGCAAGAACATCACTGCGGACGATGTCTCCATTATGGTGCCTCAAACACAGAACGGAATTATCTTTGAAATTTCGCGGGCTCTTGAGCGACGCGACCTTAGGGAAGCTATTCGCCTCATCGACTTCAAACTTGAAAATGGTGACCAGGCTGTATCGCTGATGCGTGCGGCAATCATCCCTACCCTGCGCAATATGATCGTTGCTAAGGCTATTGGTGAAAGTGGCCACCAAGCATCAAAATTGCCCGAATATGCTCAAGCCGCTATCCCTGCAAAGAAGGACGGCTCTCCCAATCTGTATGCCCTAAAACAAGCCACGGCAGCTGCAGCTCGATTCTCACTTGCTAATCTGAAGACAATCTTAGCTTCCTGCCAACAGGCCGATAAAGCCCTTGTTTCTTCGTCAGAAGATCCTCGACTTATCCTGCATCGACTGGCTGCTATCATCTGCGCCTGATCCCTTGCCCTTTACACTTTCCTTATGTCTGCAACATCCTCGTTCGACGTCCTCGTCATTGGTGCTGGCCACGCCGGCATTGAGGCGGCTCTCGCCGCATCCCGTCTCGGTTGTTCTGTCGCTGTACTGACGCAAAACCTTGATACGATCGGCCAAATGTCCTGCAATCCCGCCATTGGTGGACTGGCCAAAGGTCATATCGTCCGTGAAATTGATGCTCTCGGTGGCGCCATGGGTCTCAACACTGATGCCACAGCTATCCAATTCCGCATTCTTAACGCCTCTAAAGGACCAAGCGTTCGCGCACCACGAGCCCAGTGCGATAAGGTGGCTTATCGAGCACGAATGAAATGGGTTCTTGAACAGGATCCAAATATACAAATTTTCCAAGGACTTGCTGAAACTATTCTCACAGATAGCAACCAATGTTGCATTGGCGTCACAACAAGTTTTCAATACACCATCCTTGCTAAATCCACGGTAATTTGTTCCGGTACCTTCTTGAGAGGACTCCTTCACTTAGGACTCCACCACTTCCCTGGTGGCAGACTTGGTTGCGCTCCTAGTTCACTTTCTGACGAACTGCGACGCCTTGGATTTACTGTAGATCGCCTCAAAACTGGCACATCTCCTCGAGTCAATGGAAACTCCATCAACTTCGACGTATGTGAAGTCCAACCTGGAGACGAAAATCCGAGCCTATTCAGTTTTAGATCGCGCGACGAACTACACAGCGAAACAGAGCCATTCTGCACTCTAAACCCATGGGCAGATGAAATGTTCCACGTGGAACAAAAACCGTGTTGGATCA
Source organism: uncultured Akkermansia sp. (assembly GCA_964400645.1). GTDB lineage: Bacteria > Verrucomicrobiota > Verrucomicrobiia > Verrucomicrobiales > Akkermansiaceae > Akkermansia. The sequence goes on from CAYNVM010000054.1 coordinate 3,191, forward strand.
CATACACCAACGAAACAACCCACGAGATTATTCGGAGCAACATGGATCAGAGTCCACTGTACAGTGGGATTATCGAAGGAATTGGTCCTCGCTATTGTCCTTCCATCGAAGACAAGATTGTCCGCTTTGCAGACAAGAACAGACACCAAGTCTTCATCGAACCCGAAGGACGCAATACATCCGAATTCTATCTCAACGGTGTTTCTACTTCGTTACCTTACGCAGTGCAGTGTGAATTTATAAGAACCATACCAGGGCTAGAGAACGCACAGCTCATTCGACCAGGCTATGCTGTCGAATACGATTTTTGTCCTCCAACGCAACTTCACCCAAGTCTGGAAACAAAATTAATAGGCAATCTCTTCTTTGCTGGTCAAATCAACGGCACCTCAGGTTATGAGGAAGCTGCGGCACAAGGCCTCATCGCTGGCGCTAACGCTGCTCTCAAATCTCTCAATAGGCAGCCAATTATCCTTAAACGCGATCAAGCTTACATCGGCGTCATGATCGACGATCTCGTTACAAAGGGAACTAGCGAACCATACAGAATGTTCACGAGCCGCGCCGAATTCAGACTACTCCTACGCCAAGATAATGCAGACCTTCGACTCACTCCACTTGCAGCTGAAATAGGGCTAGTCGACAGTCGAGCACTCAACAAAGTTACTGAAAAGCAACAGATTATCAACAACGGCATCGATCAAGTCAGACATACAAAACACGATGGTATCTCTTTAGATTTATGGCTTAAGAGACCCAACAATACATGGCAAGACCTACCTGATAATCTCAAACAGATGTTCCACGTGGAACATTGGGAGCACATTGCTACAGAAATACAATACGAGGGGCATATCGCCAGACAGCAGAAGCAAGCCGAAAAACTCATTCGCATGGATGATAAGAAGTTGCCCGTAGATATTGACTATTCAACTGTACACGCTTTGAAAAAGGAAGCTGTACTGAAACTCAATTCCATCAAACCATCTACGATAGGACAGGCTTCTCGTATCCCAGGTATCACACCAGCCGACATAGCACTATTACTCGTCTGGCTTAAGAAACATGATAATATTAACTAAATGGTACAAGCAGTATAACCGTTTAGTAATAACATAAACAAGATACAATTTCACTTATAGAGCCAAAATCGACAATCTATACACCCGTGCTTTAAAATATTTAGTAGGTGTATTAATTATATAGTTTGGCTTAAATATAAAAAGCAACTAGCTAACAAACCGTTAGCTAGTTGCTTTTACTTTATCATGAATAGTACCAGAGACTGAAGAGAAACACGTAGCGAGGAACAAGAAGAGACTGACTTCAGAAATGTACTGATCCAGTCAGCAATCGCTCAGTGAATCCAATCCCGCTGGTCCGTTAGATTAGGTAGGATCTAAGGAACCATCACACCACGGATAGCAATTATGCTATCATTATAACCTTTTGGGAGAGAGTAGAGTAGTAGTTATTCAGCGATACGTTCGACAATTCGAGCCGTCTTCCTGGCTGAGGAACGGCGAGCAGGGACGAGCTTCACCTTGTACTTGCGAAGCACCTTACGGATTGTTTCTCGACTGACAACGAGGTTGAGAGCAGACTGAGCATGCTCTTCCAAAAGCTTCATTGTCCAGCGAGGAGCACCTTCCGGAGCTGGGCGGCGTGACAGATTAACGATCTCAAGTTCAGACTTAAGGTCAATCTTTCTATTGGCCGTATCAGAGTTCGGATTGCGGTGGTATTGGATCACTTTTTGGATACCACCATCTAAATAACGGTGAATCGTTTTGGTGATCGTTGCTAGTGAGACGTTAAGGGTAGCAGCAACATGCTCGCGCGTATTTTTGCGACCATTTGCTTCATCTAGCAGTAGGATAATTTTACACCGCAACACTTGAGAATGAGATGCATGACGAGCCTTAGCAGCAAGCTTCAGCTTCCTGCGATCATCATTACTTAGTTCGATGTGATAGGTAATTGGACGTGCCATGATACTAACTGTAAAGCTAATTAATTACGCCACATTTTAATTAAATCAAGATCTCCCGATCTTCGATATTATAACCATGCCGCATCAGCTTTCACATAAGTCATTAAATAACGATATGCAAGAATGTCACGTATAAAATTTTGACACTTTGATAAAATTGGTAATTGCACCAGGCCTCCTAAAAAACGCAGATTTTGGAGACAAAATTACACATTCCGCTAATAATCAGCGTGCAAGCATTTTGGAAATTGGTGGAACTTGGAAAACATGCCAAATTCCCTTATTCTACCTAAGATTTAGAGTTGCAAGAACTAGCAATCAATCGTAGTCGACAAGGCCAGAAATTAAAAAATCTTGGCCGATACGTTGCCATTCTTGGATTTTTAGATGGATTTCATCAGTTAAAAAGTCGTCACCTGCGACGGAAAGTGTACTTCCACCTAAAATCATCGGTGCATAGAAACCGACCCATTCGTCGACAAGATGTTCGTTCAGAAGCTCTCTAATTAGGTGACCACCAGCCTCTACTAGCAATGTAGACACCCCATAGTCTTGGTAGAAACGTTCCATCAGCGCCTTCCAGTCAGTCACAGAAGGAACGATCACCGTACGGTCAGAGTGCTCGTCTGTAAATAGAGGAGCTGACATGGGCAAGGTCTCAGGATGTTGAGTGGCAACAAATCGCCACGGCTGAATCTTATCAGGAGACACAGGAGCGTCTGGTGTACGAATCGTCAGGGCAGGGCAATCACGGCGCACCGTTTCACCGCCCGTCAAAATCCCATCCACTCGAGCACGCAATGTATGCACTCGATTCCGGGCCAATTCAGACGTCAGCCATTGAGAACGACCAGGTTGACGAGTAATCCGCCCATCCAAACTCATCGCCGTTTTCACAATGACCCAAGGACGCCCATGTATCATCGTTTGCGCGAAAGAACGAATCAATCGGCAACACTCAGCTTCCAAGACGCCTGAGACAGTTTCAATTCCATGGGCCTCTAATAGGGCCACAGCAGCACCAGCGTGCTTAGGGTTGGGATCAGTCGCGCCGAAAACAACACGCCCGATTTTGCGCTCTATAATAGCATCCGTGCAGGCAGGGGTCCTCCCTTGAGTACAACACGGCTCCAACGTGACATACAGCGTGGCACCGGCAAGCAAATCCTCGTGTCCACGTTCTATAGCGTCACGGATGGCTTCACGTTCTGCATGGGGTAAACCCGCTCGGTGATGCCACCCTTTGCCGATCTCCTGACCATTAGCAACAATAACAGCTCCTACAGGAGGATTGGGACTCGTCAGACCAATGCCTTTTGCCCCTAATTCTAGGGCAAGTTGCATCCATTTTGTGTCCTGGTCAGACGAAGTCATGGCTGGAGACTATCAGGAAGCCTAGAGAGGCTCAACCTAGATTCTTGTGAACATAAGAATAGATTCTCTTTATATAAAAAATTCCTTCCTCTTATGGTGTGTGAATAATGCTAATAACTTAATCAACGAATTGAACTAGAAAATGTTAGAGCTGAAAATAATTGTGAATAATTATGTCGAATAATATTGTGAATAACTCAAACGAGAATTATCGACGTAGTTATTCACAGGAAATTCACAGGAAATTCATAGAGCTGTTGGGAGCCCATTTTTGCGCGTGACGGATGGAAAAATTGAGAAAGACATCACTTGGTTAGAAAATGTCATTGGATGGGCTCTTGGCTGTGCTATGAATCAGCTATGTTTGCTCGATATCGCTTGGATTTCGCTGAGGATTGGATCCAGTGGATTGATGGTTGCCTCGGGGTCGATTGGAAGCTCGGTGGCACATCAGTTCGCTCCTGGATGAGCGATATTTTGGCGAGCTATGGGGTGGCGGAAACCACGGCTGAAGGGGTAGATATTTTACATTTGTCTACAAAGTGGATTCCTGATGAAGAGACCCTTGGCAAGGTGGCTTTGGCGTACTTGAGGAGCACCGAAGACGGTGAAAAGTTATTCCCATTTTACGTCGAGGACGAGGAGGGACGTCATCTGGTAGCGTGGTTAGACGATGCTTCCAAGAGACATGCCGGAACCCTGCTCCCATCGACTTCCGTGCGTCGATTGTACTATCCATGGGATTTGCTTCCGTGGATGGAATTTTTCGTTCAAAGAGCTCAGAAGCTCTCTGAGCACAGTGCTTTGACCGTGATTGATCCTTCGCTTTATCAAGGGGAAGGCATTTTGATGGCGTCGGGTAGTTGCCAAGTCAAACCGGGCGTGGTGATTGAAGGTACGGTGGTTCTCGGCAAGGAATGTAGCTTAGGTCCTAACTGTTACCTCCGCGGCCCCATCTCTATGGGCGATCGGTGCCGGGTCGGTCAGGCGGTCGAACTGAAAAATTCGGCGTTGGGAGACGATACATGTATCCCTCATTTGAGTTACGTCGGGGACTCAATCTTGGGGTCGCGTATCAACCTAGGAGCCGGTACCAAGTGTTCCAACTACCGACACGACGGCGGTGAACACAAGGCGTTGTTGCCGGATGGAACATGGGTGGCAACGGGGCGCACCAAGTGGGGAACCGTCTTGGGGCACGATGTCAAATTGGGCTGCAATAGCACCATTTACCCCGGACGAATGATCGCACCAAAGCTCCAGACTCGTCCTGGTGAAGTCGTAGAGCACAACCTCTGGGCATAAAAAATCCATGGCTAGGTTCGTAGCCATGGATAAGTGTTACGCCAGATCTGCTGGTTGGGAAGGGGATCTTCGCCTGAATATTTTCTTCAGCAGTGGGAAGCATTTGACGCAAATAATGATCGCGATGGCCACCATGACGAACGCAACGATCCCGATGAGATAGGGGGCAATGAGAGACAAAATTGGAAGCCCTGTGGCGGTTGCTGTCTCAAGCGTTGTAGCAACGCCATTGGTGGCCCCCAAATCAACCGCTGAGACGGGAGAAATCATGGCCCTGACAACAGCATTGCTCGAGTGAATGACCCCTGCCGCTCCACCGCCCGCAATCGCAGCCAGTGGCCATTGGATGTAGGGCGAGATGTCGCCGATGAAGCTAGCTGTCAGAATAGTTCCAGCAATCACAGCACAGGGAGCGCCAATCACATCCAAGAAGTGATTAAAGACAGGCACATAGTAGCCGACAATCTCAGAAACGGTGGCAACGGACAGCATAATGATGGCCAGGTTGGAACTCAGCCAAGAAAAGTCGTCGCCCAAACTCATGAGCCCACAGCGAGCAGACAAGGCCACAATCAGCAAGGGAACAAAGATCCTGAACCCACATGCCGCACTTAACCCCACACCCATCAAAAGGGCCAAAATAATTTCGATAGAATGCTCCATGCTAGGCCCATTCTACTAAATGAATTTGCATGTGAGTCAAGCAGATGCGGAACGATCCATTTTTGATCAGATTGTCAGCTGGATATTTGCCCTGTAATCGTGTTAGATTTTGTTGCTCATGAAATCAGAATCCATCCCTCGTCGTCACTTTCTGAAAACGACAGCTGGTGCTGCAGGCTTGCTCCTTGCCTCTTCTGTTTTGGGACAGGAGGTTGTGGATGCCTCGACAAAACCTCCCATCATCAAGGTGGGCTTAGTTGGCTGCGGTGGACGTGGATTAGGTGCCATACGCAATGCCCTTGATGCTGACCCTCAGACGGTCGTCTGGGCCTTGGCCGATGCCTTCCAAGAACGCATTGACGCAGGCACCAAGTTGATTTCTGAGCAATACGGTGACCGCATGCAAGCCACGCCTGATCGCCGTTTTGTCGGTCTCGACGCCTTCCGGCATTTACTAGCCACGGATATCGATGTGGTCTTGCTATGCACTCCTCCCGCCTTCCGACCCCAGCACGTCGTTGCCGCGTTGGCCGCAGGCAAGCACATGTACGTGGAAAAGCCTGTGGCGGTGGATGTACCTGGTGCTCTGCTCGTGCTCGAAGCCGCTCGTCAGGCGGCCTCCCGTCCGTTGGTCATTGCCGATGGCTTCTGTTGGCGCTATGACCGAGCCAATCGAGAAGCTCGCCAGCGCTTGGAGCAGGGAACTCTCGGCAAAGTGCTCGCTTTTGACGGCGTCTATTACACCACGCCCCCCAAATCCCCCTTGGCTCTCGATGCTCGCCCTCCGCATGAAAGTGATGTCAGCTGGGCCTTGCGCAACTGGACTGCCTGGAACTGGCTTTCCGGCGGTCAATTCGTTGAACAAATCGTGCACACGATTGACGGAATGATGTGGTCGATGGGTGATGAAATCCCCATCGCCGCTGTCGGTAGTGGCGGTCGTGCTCAGCGTACGGATGACGGTGACGTCTGGGATCACTATGACGTGCGCTATGACTTCGGTCACGATGTCTACGGCCATATCTCCTGTCGTCAGTGGGTGGGCTGTCACGGTGAAGTGGCGGACCGAACAGTCTGCGAAAAAGGCGTGTTGATGACTCCCTACCGCCCGCATATTCAGGCCGCAGAACGCTGGCGCTTCCGTGGGGAAGACAACGATATGTACGCTCAAACACACGTCGATTTCTATCGCCATTTGCGCAACAAAGAATGGGTGCAAACCCTCGAAAAAGCAGCCATCAAAACCCTCGTGGCTATCATGGGGAGGAAGGCCGCTCACAGTGGGCAACGTGTCACTTGGGATGACATCATGAGCGATACCGAATCCCTCATGCCTGAAGGCTTGACGATGGACAGTCGTTTGCCTGTGCCTGAAATCCCCATTCCTGGCAAAATGTAACCCCGTTCTGGCGTGTCTGAACAAGCTCCCCATCTTGAACCCAAGCCACGATCCGTCCGCCGCGCGTTCGTTGTCGTGGGCATTGTTGTTCTACTGGTTGGGGCAGGGCTGTGCCGCCATGCTTACTTCCCGAAAACCTATTCTCCCACCCAACCTCTCCCGTTCTCTCACAGCCAACACGTCGGCCAGCTCAAACTAGACTGTACGGTCTGCCACAATCGAGCCGATCAAGGTCCTCAAGCAGGGATTCCTGACGCCTCAACCTGCCTCATGTGCCACCAACACATCTTGCCTGATAGCCCTCTTCTGGAGCAGATCAGACAAGCAGGCTTGCCTTCGCACCCTTCCTATACGGGACGTCCTGTTCG
>CAYNVM010000055.1:0-9554 GCA_964400645.1 uncultured Akkermansia sp.
GAAAATATTGACTGCGGAGATAGAGCGTGTTAGATCCGTGTTGGAGGTAGAGTATGTTACCAGAAAAAGAGTCTCTAACGGTTGAGTTCAAGAGTGATAGAAGCAAGTTGTCGGACAGCGATATCTTTGACGCGGTCGTTGCTTTTGCCAACACCGAGGGAGGCGACTTGTATTTGGGGATCGAGGATTCTGGAGAGGTGACGGGCGTACACCAGGCGCATAAGGATATTACGAGGTTAAGTGCTTTTATTGCGAATAACACCATTCCACCGGTGCCTGTTCGGGTAGAGATTATTGAAGATGTTTATCCCGTTCTTAAGATCTCCGTGCCTAAGTCGTCACGGAACATTGTGGCGACGGTTTCAGGGAAGGTTCAGCATCGGCGGATTAAAGCAGATGGGACGCCCGAGAACGTGCCGATGTATCCCACAGAGTTCGTGACACGCTTATCCGATGCGCGGATGTTGGATTACTCCGCCATGCCCGTGTATGACAGCACGATAGACGACCTCGATTTTTTGGAAATCGAGCGACTGAGGTCGTTGGTGGAGACCTATCACGGGGATAAGACGCTTTTGGATTTAACCAACGAAGAGTTGTGCAAAGCGCTCGGGATGGTTCGCGAGATGGATTCTAGGCTCGTGCCGACGATTACGGGGTTGTTGTTGATCGGGAAGAAGGCGGCGTTGCAGCAACACATCCCGACGCATTATGCGACCTTCCAGGTGATGAAGGGGACAGACGTCAAGATGAACGAGGACTTGTACCTGCCCCTGCTTGCGACCATCGAGAAGATGATCGACTACATGAACGCCAGGAACACAGAGAGTGAGTTGGAGGTGGACATGTTCCGGGTGTCGGTGCCGGAGTACGATCGGCGCGCGTATCGAGAAGCCTTGGTCAATGCCTTCAGTCACCGAGACTACACGAGGATGGGGCGGGTGAGAGTGGCCCTGAGCGATGAGGGACTGACGATTGCCAATCCTGGAGGGTTCATTGAAGGCGTCACCTTCAGCAATCTTCTCACCGTTGAGCCCCTGGGGAGGAATCCGCAGTTGGCAGGAGCGCTCAAGCGCATTGGGCTTGCGGAAAAGACAGGGCGAGGGATAGACCGCATCTACGAGGGATCGCTGGCCTTCGGCAAGCCCATGCCCGACTACAGTGCCTCCACCACGGCGACGGTCTCCTTGTTCATTCCGCGCAGTGAGCCAGACGAGCAGCTCATCAGACTGGTGACCGATGAGCACAAGAGGTTGGGGCATCCCCTTTCCTTGAATACGTTGCTTGTCTTGAACGTGCTCAGGGATCAGCCACGTTCCAACCTGAGTCAATTGGCCGAGGCGACGCATCTCTCCGAGATCGCGCTCAAGAGCATCCTCGATAAGTCCGTGGAATACGGCATCGTGGAGAGTCGAGGGGAAGGACTCAAGAGAACGTATCGGTTGGTGCCGAGAGTGCGACGTCCCGGCGAGGGGAGGAGTGGGTATTATTGCCAAGAGGAGATAGGCGAGGAGAGGTATCCCGAGCTCATCATCAACATGGCCAAAGCGAAGGAGTTCATCACGAGAAATGATGTCGTTTGCCTATTGCACGTTGGTGAGGACAAAGCCTACCGCTTGCTCAAAGCACTTGTTGCCAAGCGAGTTCTGGAGCCCATCAATAAGGGGAAATACTCCAAGTATCGCTATATTCGGAAGCGATAACGCGCGTTTTAACACGCATGTGTGTTTGATGTGAACACTGTGCGTGTTAAATGCGTGTTGTGGAGGGGATCAATCGTCCGAGGAGAGGAGAGAGACGCGAGATTTTCTGAACGACGGAGGGAGGTCACGAATGGGGATGAGATCAGAAGGGAGCTCGACTTTCTCTGAGACGGATCTGAAATAGCGATCTTTTGTGGGCTCAAATTGGGCGATAGCGGGCTCGGAAAGGATAGCGAAGAGATAATTCTGGGTCTTGAGGTTGACGAGATAGAGCGCGCGAGTGAGAGGCGTTGTGTTGGCTTGTTCATTGCAGACATCAACCTTCTTGTGCTCCATGAGTTTGTTGAGGCCCTGGGAAAAGTTCGTGGCACAGATTAGAGTGGAGCGGAGTTGGTCCTTCAGGATGGTGAATTTCAAGGTGAGCGCCATGATTTTCATGTTTTTGACCGAGACCAGAGAGAGGAAAGGGATGTCAATTACTTGCTTATCCTTGAGGTGGACATGCTGGGCGGTGCCAGTGAGCCCCTTGTTTCCCAACTCGTAAGAGATGCCCGTATTGGTGGCGACGCCTTTGTTGACTTCATAGAGCGGGCGCCCGAGGAACGAAGAGATCTTGCGCTTTTGCTTCGGTTCACGGGGGAGGAAGTCGTTGAAGGAATTAAACATCAGGACGCGAGGAGGGAGCCATTTGCCGATCAATTGGTTGTCATCCTTGATTTTGTCGGTCGTGCCAAACTTCTCCCCGTAGATGAAATGGAAATTCTGATTCACCACGGCCAGGACGTCGTTGAGGTAGGCTTTCTCCTTACGGGAGAAGTCTTTGCCCGTGTCGGTGGCGATTTGCTGGAGCTCATCAGCATTGAGATCGATCCACTGTTGGCCAGTTTTCGGGTTGATGGCAGGCGTCTGCACAAACTTCCACGCCATGTCCTCGGCATCGAGAAAGGTCAGGCGGAGCAGATACAAGAGCTTGGCGCCCTTGTTCGCCGTCATTCTGATTTCGAATCCGGCATCAACGTCACGGTAGAGGCTGTAAGCTTCTGTGGCAGCGAATGGTCTGCTAATTGTCTCGTAATTGCTCGCATTTCTATCGATGAACCCGCGCAATTTGGGATTCATGCTGCTGTAGTTGGTGCATTTGTGGACGGGCTCCGAGAGATAGCTATGTTGTCCATCCGTTTGGTAACTGTGATACGACGACGCATTGGTTGTATAGGACGCCCCTAACGATGACGTAGGACCAGAGCTGATTTTAACTTTTTTCTCCACATCAGGGTTGTAAGGCGCATTGAGAACACTCTTTGCAACGGCGAAAGGGGGCGCAAGCAGTATCAAAGAACACAGCATCAATATCTTCGATAAGATTGTCATAACTATATAGAAGGCTCGCCTTCGCCAAGAAAGTCAACGGTAAAATATTTAGAAAATGAGAGAGTTACGGGAATAAAAAAGCCCACCGAGGGGATCGGTGGGCTTAGGCTAAAGATGGGGGATGGAGCTGAGTTATTCAGCAGGGTTGAGGGAAGCGAATTCGGGATCGATGAACTTACCGTTTTTGCGGATGAGTTTGTCATCGAAGTAGATTTCGCCGCCGCCACAAGCTTCGGTTTGGATGCAGACGAGATCCCAGTGGATTTGGGAGCTGTTGCCATTGTCAGCCACCGTGTAAGCCTGGCCAGGAGTGAGGTGGAAAGAGCCGGCAATCTTCTCATCGAAGAGGATGTTGCACATAGGCTTGGTGACCAGAGGGTTCACGCCGAGAGCGAATTCGCCGAAGTAGCGAGCGCCTTCATCGGAGTCGAGGATCTGGTTGATTTCGCGGTTCTTGCCAGGAGCCGTGGCTTCAACGATGCGACCGTTTTCGATGCGGAGAGCGACGGATTCAAAAGGAATGCCCTGGTAAACCGTAGGCGTGTTGTATTGGATGGTGCCGTTGACACTGTCGCGAACAGGGGCCGTGTAGACTTCGCCGTCAGGGAGGTTACGCTTGCCGATGCAAGGCATGGCAGGGATGCCCTTGATGGAGAAGCTGAGATCCGTGCCAGGGCCAAGGATGCGGACGCGGTCCGTTGCTTCCATGAGTTTGGCCAATTGTTCGAGCTTAGGCGTGATGGCCTTGTAGTCGAGGAGGCAGGTCTTGAAGTAGAAATCTTCAAAGTCGTCCGTGGTCATGCCAGCTTGTTGAGCCATGCCAGGGGTAGGCCAGCGGAGGACGCACCAGCGAGTGTGGCTGACGCGTTGTTGCATGACAGGGTTGAGGTGGCGCATGGCGATGGTCATGGCTTCCGAAGGGACGGAAGACATTTCAAAGGCATTGAATTCGCCACGGAGGGAGACATAGGCATCCATGTCTTCCATTTCCGCCATGAGGTGCTTGGCGGTGAGTTCGTATTGGAGGTCAGTGGCGCCGGCGAGGAGTTCGCGGTTGAGGCGAGGTTGGCTGACTCTGAGGAAGGGGATACCACCGGATTTGCGGATCGCGCGGATGAGTGCAATACCAGCTTCATCAGGGATTTGGCTGAGTTCCAGAAGGACTCTGGTGCCTTGTTCAACTTCAATCGAATAATTGACGATTTGATCAGCGAGGGCTTCGTAACGAGTGTCTCTCATGCCCATGCATTGGGGACTAGTTGAGAAATTTGTCAAGTGCAGGCTTGTCAGCCGGTTAAATCCGTGGTTCAAAACCTGCATGAGTTCGGACTCTTCCCGTCTTCCTAGATTAGGTATACTTGGTTCAGGATCTGGTTCTAATTGCCAGTCGATACTGGATGCGATTGATGCCGGTGAGCTTCAAGCAGAGGTGGTCGTGGTATTATCAGACAATCCCGATGCCTATATTTTGGAACGAGCACGCAAGCGCGGGATTCCTGCGTTGGTGATCAATTGCCGAGGTTTCAAGAGCAAGTTTCCTGATGAAGCTCAGCAAGAAGTTGCTGAAACCCTGCGTGAATACGGCGTGGACCTGGTGTGCTTAGCCGGCTTTATGCGCCTGGTACGCCAGCCCTTGTTGAGTGCCTTCCCGAACCGCATTCTCAATATTCATCCTTCCTTATTGCCGAATTTCCCAGGATTGGAAGCATGGGCTCAGGCGGTCAACGCAGGAGCCAAGGAAAGTGGATGCACCGTGCATTACGTGGATGCCGGCATGGATACAGGATCGATTCTTGGCCAAGCACGCGTGCCTGTGATGCCCGATGATACACCCGAAAGCTTGCACGCCCGGATTCAAGTGCAGGAGCACATATTGTACCCAGCGATGATTCGCCGCGTGCTCAGCGAACAAGGGCGATAACGTGAATGTCACGATGACGCACGTCTTTGCTTGCACAAGGCTTGCGTTTCGTGTCACTCTGCATCCAGTTAATCATCTATAAGATTACCACGACGATGAATATTCATTCTTCACTTGCCTTGCTTCTGACGGCCACCATGGTGGCAGGTTGCAACGCTCAGGACCAACCCGCTCCTGCTCCTGAAGCCCAGGAACAGCAGCAACAAACACAAACTGTGACCCCAGAACAAATTAAACAAAATGTAAGCTACTTCTTTGGATATCAGAGTGGTAGCCAAATGTCCTCAATCCCTTCAATCAGCGATAAAGACATCGATTTTGATGTGCTCGTTAAAGGTATTAAGGATGGTTTGAATCAAGCAACTCCATCTGTAAGCGAAGAAGAATTGTCTCAGTCTATTCCTGCTTTCCAGAAGGTATTGGAAGATCGCCAAGCTGAAGCAGGCAAGGCTAACGCCGAATTGAGCGCCAAGTGGATTGCTGAAATGAGCAAGGCTGAAGGTGTGAACAAGACGGAAACGGGCTTGTTGTACAAGGTCGTCGAAAAGGGTGGCGACAAGAAGTACGAAGAAGGCGCTTACAAGAACCCACTTTTCTGCGTTGATTACAAAGGCACTTTGCCAGACGGCACGGTGTTTGACCAGAGCCCAGCTGAAGGTGCAGAATTCCCACTTCAGTTGATTCCAGGCTTTACGGAAGCCCTTAAGATGATGCCAATTGGCGCAAGATGGGATCTCTACATCCCTGCTAATTTGGCATATGGTCCACAATCCCCATCCCCCAAGATTGGACCAAATCAGGCATTGCACTTTGAACTTCATCTGAAGGAAATCAAGGAAGCACCTGCTGAACAACCTCAAATGACATTAAGCCCAGAACAACTGCAAGAGCTTCTTGAAAAGGAAGCCAACAGCGGAAGTGCTGAGTAAATGTCCTTTTAGGAGATCCCTATCGACTATAGATTAATTAGAGTCGATTCTATAGTCGATGGGACGTCTCCCGTTTATTCTATTTTTATAAAATGTGCCTTGCCAAAAGTAAGGCGCATTTTTTTTGCTATTTTCCAAGGAGATGACTCGTCTGGGGGTTACTTTAGTCTTGTCGGGTGGGGAAAAATCAGGCAAAAAATAAATTACTATGGATTTGGTGAAACGCGAGATTACGGTGGAAACAGTTACGCCGTACTTTGTCGAATACTTTGGACATGCTCCAACACATATAGCAGCAGCTCCTGGCCGTGTGAACCTGATCGGTGAACATACGGACTATAACAATGGTTTTGTGATGCCGATGGCATTGGAAAATCACACCGTCGTTGCTGTGGCTCCATCGCCAACAGGAACACATCGATTCTGTGGATCATTGGGCGACCAGATCTATGAAATCCCTGTTGAAGATGCCCTCAAGAAGGGTGAACCTTTCTGGTCTAACTACGTGCGTGGCGTCCTGGCCTTGCTTGACCGCCGTGGCGTGAAGATTGGACCTGTGGACATGCTGATTGACAGTAATGTCCCACGTGGTGGGGGCTTGTCCTCCAGTGCCGCTTTGGAAGTTTCCGTTTGCACAGCTTTGGCCGCCTTTGCTGGCGTGGATATTGATCCCAAGGAAGTGGCCCTCATTGGTCAGCAAGTGGAACACGAATTTGTCAACGTTCCCTGTGGCATTATGGACCAGTTCATTTCTGCCAATGGTAAGCAAGGATGCGCATTGAAGCTTGATTGCCAGTCCTTGTCCTACGAGTTGATCCCAATGAATGATCCTAGCGTTTCTGTGTTGGTGATCGACAGTGCCGTGAAGCACTCCTTGGCTGATGGCGCCTATGGTCAACGTCGCCAACAGTGTGAAGAAGCTACCCAGATTTTGGGTGTGGATTCACTCAGAGATGCCACGATGGACATGCTGAACGACAAGAAGGAAGAATTGGGCGATGTCCGCTTCCGTCGCGCTCGCCACGTCGTGGGTGAAAATGCTCGCGTCGAAGCCTTTGCAAAGGCCGTGGCCGTGAATGATTGGGAAGCAGCAGGTACAGCCATGCGCGGTAGCCATGCCTCCTTGCGAGACGACTACGAAGTATCCTGTGCAGAAGTTGATACCTTGGTTTCCTTGTGTGACCGCATCCCCTCCTCAGCAGCCATTTATGGTGCACGCATGACGGGTGGTGGCTTTGGTGGTTGCATTGTTGCCCTTGTACGCACGGCAGACGTGGAACAAGTGGCACAGGAACTCTTGGAAGCCTATCGCAATGAGACAGGCATAGAGACCACCTACTTGGTGACACGTGCAGGCGATGGAGCCCGCGTGATTTCCTGAGGTGAGCAGATCCGAAGACTTACACTATAATTACCATGAATCTGATTCCATTGAATCTGCTTGCTGACGCGGCAGAGTCATCAGCGTTCGGCGTGCTGGACCTGGTGCTTTTCTGCGTGGCAGTTGTTGGCGTCATTGCGCTAGGGATTTGGAAGAGCCGTGATACGGGCGCTTCTGAAGAACAGCAAGGCGAGACGAAGGAAAAGAGCGCATCCGACTATTTCTTGGCCGGACGTGGCTTGACCTGGTGGCTCGTCGGCTTCTCGCTTATTGCAGCGAACATTTCGACCGAACAGTTCGTCGGGATGTCTGGGCAAGCAGCGGACTGGCTCGGAATGGCGATTGCTTCTTACGAATGGTTGGCCGCCATCACGTTGGTGGTTGTGGCTTTCTGCTTCCTGCCGAAGTTGCTCCGAGGCGGGGTGTACACCATTCCTGAATTCCTGGAATACCGCTATGATACCAAGGCACGTAGCTTGATGGCTGTGGCTAACTTGCTCATCCTGGTTGGTGTACCTACGGCAACCGTGATTTATTCCGGTGCTAAGGTCATCACGGTGTTCTTTGCTGGTTACTCCTTGTTTGGTCTTGATTTCAGCGACCAATTTACGGGTTGCGTGATCATTGCCGCTGCTGGTGCCATTTACGTGTACGTCGGTGGTTTGAAGGCATGTGCCTGGACCGACTTGATTTGGGGTGCAGCCCTGATTCTTGGCGGTGGTATTGTGGCTTATCTTGCAGTTCAGTACCTGGGTGGTGCTGATCCCAAGGAACTTTGGGAAACCAAGGTGGCTACGTCTACGGCTAGCGTTCAGGACATCCAGAACGCAGGTGCTTTCGAACGCTTCCAGTTGCTCAACTCCGGCGATGCTGCTGCAGGTGCCAATGGGTTGGGTGGTAAGTTGCACATGGTTCGCCCATTGTCTGACCCATCGATTCCGTGGTCAGCATTGTTGCTTGGCTTGTGGATCCCGAACTTCTTCTATTGGGGCCTCAACCAGTACATCATGCAACGTACGTTGGCTTCCAAGTCATTGGCTGAAGGCCAGCTCGGTATTGTCTTTGCTGCATTCCTGAAGTTGATCGTCCCATTCGTGGTCGTGATCCCAGGTATCTTGGCTTACAACTTGTTCAGTAGCGACCTTCGTGGTTCTGCTGTGAGCAAGAATAACGACGCTTTGGTGGAACTCGTTCAGGCGAAGGAAACTTCCGTGAACAAGCTCTATCCTATGACTGATGGCTTTGTTGCTGTTGAAATCGAAAATGCACAGCGCGTTGTCGATCACAACTTGGGCTTGGCTTATCCTCAGGATTCCGAAGCTAAGGTGGCGATGCAACAGAAGGTGCAAGACGCCTTTGCTAAGGTTCAAGCTGATGCTGCCAACACCGAAACCAACCGAAGCGAACGCTTGAAGTTGGCCGGCGACATTACAGCTATCAACGAAGACCTCATTGCTACGGCTAGCTTGAATGCCGCACAAAATGGCAAGACGATTGCTACGGCTACGAAGTTGGTCGGCTATGACTACGACGCTGCTTTCCCAACTCTGTTGAAGAAGTTGCTCAAGCCAGGTCTCAGCTGGTTCGTGCTCGCCGCTCTGTTTGGTGCAGTGGTTTCCTCCTTGGCATCCATGCTCAACTCGGCATCGACCATCTTCACGATGGACATCTACCACAAGTTGGCACCCAAGGCTCCTGCTACACGTTTGGTGACCGTCGGTAAGATCGGCGTGATCGTTTGCGTGCTGATTGCTTTGGGGATTGCTCCGTTGCTTGGTGACCCACGTTTCGGCGGTATCTTCAACTTCGTGCAGGAATTCCAGGGCTTCATTAGCCCAGGCGCTCTCTGCGTCTTCCTCTTCGGCTTCTTTGTCCCACGTTGCCCCCGCTTCTTTGGTTGGTTCGGCATCTTGATCAACGTGGTGCTTTACTCCCTGTTCATGTGGCTGGCTCCAGAAATGGCCTTCCTCAACCGCATGGCTTGGTGCTTGGGCATCATCGTGGTCCTTGGCCTCATCTTCACGCTCATCAACGTGGCTCGTGGTGGTCAAGCAATCATCCTTCCGGACAAGGGTGTCGTGAATACCACGGCTTCTTCGAAGGCTAAGATCTTCGGTCTTGCCGTTGTCCTCCTGACGATCGTCCTCTACATCTTGTTCTGGTAATCGTCTGAGATAAACCGTGTTGTTTTTCTCCCCTCGTGGGTGCTCCGGCATCTGCGAGGGGCTTTTTATTTCCCGTGAATGGAG
>CAYNVM010000056.1:0-9333 GCA_964400645.1 uncultured Akkermansia sp.
AGGACGATGGTATCCATATGATGTTCCTTGGCATAGTGGATGATCGATTCGCTCACTTCAAACTCGTCGCTAATGATTTCTTCCACTTCAACATTGGCCAAGGAACGCAACTGTTCCGCATAGCTATGGAGGCACTGTGCCGCATTGCGACGGACTTCTGTCCGTTCATCAGAATCAATCACAGGATAAGGAACGTCATCAGGCAAAACGCCCGTCACATCGTAACAGATGCTAGGTTCCAAAATGTGCATGAGATAAACCTTTGTATTTTCATTGGAACACATCAGTTGGGACAACTTTTCCACCACCTGAGCCGATGCATCCGAAAAATCGATAGCTACGAGCAATTTCTTCATACAATCTCCTATCTAGCACTCTTTCCGCCGTGATGCATCAAGAAAATGCACTTATACCACTCCCGGGCCGTTTAATTTTTTGTCAGCGTCCAACTCTCTTACTTCTTCTCGTCTGTTATGACGTACTAAGCTTGTTTTTGTTCTGTTTTTCGAGTGGACAAGGGAGTCTACTCGTGGGGTAAATATAAATAAATAGTTATGAGTACATCAACCCATCCATTTCAAACAGAAGTCAAACAACTACTCGATATCGTCATTCACGCTCTCTATAGCGATCGAGAAATCTTTGTACGAGAACTGGTCTCCAATGCCTCTGATGCTCTTGAAAAGCTCCGCATTGAACAACTGAAAAACAGCGATAACCAGAGCAACATTTTCCAGCCTGACCAGCCCCTCAAGATCAGCATTACCACGGATGAAGAGGCTCGCACTATTACTATCGCTGATAGCGGTATTGGGATGACTAACGATGAGTTAGTCGAAAACCTTGGCACCATCGCTCACTCGGGAACCAAGAAGTTCCTTGAAGCCATTAAAACCTCTGAAGGCAATACCGATCTGATTGGCCAATTCGGCGTCGGTTTCTACAGCTCGTTCATGGTTGCCGATAAAGTTGAAGTATTCACCCACTCATGGTCTCCCGATGGCGAAGGCCTGAAATGGGAAAGCAACGGCCAAGATGATTACACCATCTCTCCTGCCGAAAATGTGGACCGTGGTACCAAAATTGTCATCCACCTCAAGGAAGATTCCGCTGAATTCTCAAAGGAATATCGCATTCGCGAACTCCTCCGTCGCTACTCTAACTTCGTCCCCTTCCCCATCGAGTTTAAGGGCGAACGCTTGAACACGGTTCAAGCCATCTGGGCCAAGAACAAATCTGAGGTGAAGCCTGAAGAATACGATGAATTCTTCCAGTTCATCGCCCATACGGACGAACAGCCTCTCGCTCACATGCACTTCAGCGCTGACGCTCCTCTTGCGTTGAATGCCCTCCTCTTCATTCCTAAAGAAAACCCTGAATCTTTTGGCTTCGGCAGAATTGATCCCAATGTCGCTCTCTACTGCCACCGCGTTCTCATCGCCTCCAAGCCTGAAGGACTCCTGCCCGATTGGATGCGCTTCCTCCACGGCGTCGTGGATAGCGAAGACCTGCCTCTGAACATTTCTCGCGAAATGCTCCAAGACAGCTCTATCATCCGCAAGCTCAACGATATCATCACGAAGCGCTTCCTCCGCTTCCTGGAAGATATGGCCAAGAATGAGCCTGAAACCTACAAGACTTTCTACACGAAGTTCTCTCGTTTCATCAAAGAAGGCCTCCTGACCACGTGGCAATACAAGGATTCTCTGGGCAAGCTCCTCCGCTTTGAATCAACGTTCACTGAACCTGGTGAAACCACTTCTTTCGCTGACTATGTCACTCGCATGAAGGAAGACCAAAAGGACATCTATGTCCTCACGGGCGAATCTCGCACGCTTCTGGAACAAAGTCCTTACCTTGAAACATTCAAGAGCAATGGTCTGGAAGTCATCTTCCTCACCGATAGTGGCGATAAGTTTGTCATTGATGCCCTGCAGAAGTTCGATGACAAGGACATCAAGCCTATCGATCGTGCTGACATCGACCTGCCTGACTCAGCCAAGAAGCCTGAAGGAGAAGCCCTCAGCGACGATAAAGCCTCAACTCTCAGCACCTGGCTCTCTGATCAGTACAAGGACAAGTTCAGCAAGATCTCCTTTGGCGATCGCCTCGTTGATGGCGTAGCTGTGGCTCTGTATGGTGCCGATGATCCTGGTGCTGAAGTCCGCGCTTACATGAAGGCCATGGGGCAAGATGTCCCCGAATCCCATCCAGAAATTGAACTCAATCCTCGCCATGCTTTGGTGAAGAAGTTGGCAGATCTGAGCCAAACGGATGCAGATCTGGCCAAACTCGTTGCCGACCAAATCACAAACACGGCTCTTCTCCGTGCGGGTATGCTCGACAACCCTGCTGATCTGGCTGACACATCCCGAGCTCTTCTGGAACGCTTCCTTCTCGATAAGTAAGCCACCCAGAATCACCTCATTTCCTCAAGTCCGATTCCATCACTCATGGAGTCGGACTTTTTTATTTCCGCAATATCCCTAAGGAATATCAACCCCAGAGGGAGACAAGCCCGGTCCACCTCCTGCGGTGTACCCTCGACTCTCTCCCGTTGCCCAAGGTGACACCCAAAATGAGTACAAATCCCCATCCGTGACGCTGAAGCGCAGGCGCACTCGTTGCCCCACCAAGGCCGACAAATCGGCACGAGTCTTCCAAGACACCAACTGTTTAGTGGAGTCGATCTGCTTCAATGCAACGGAATTCTCACCAGAGAATTCAGGAAGTGCCTTCCCGTCCGCATCCAGGATCTCTACCAATAGCTGAGAATCCGCACTCTTGAGTTCAACATTCACAAAGAGATATTTTCCATCAAACAACACAGGCTCCGTCACAACATAACCGCCCTCTTTGTCGCCATGGAGCGAAACAAATCCATCTCGACGCAACATCGCTAAGCCCGTCGATGTATAACTATCCCACATTGTGCTGTTGAGTCGTCTTCCACTACAATAAAAGTACAACCAGTCGCCCACAATGAGTGGCACGCCGTTGATGGACTGCATATTTCCCCAGTTCCACGCCCCTTCTGTCTCATTGACGCCCATGAACGCTTGGTGCGTTGGCCGACTAAAATGGAATCCATCCCGACTGTAGCCCAAGCTCACGACATTGCGTTTCTGAATTCCCGCTTCCTTGCAGACATTGTTCTCAGGTCCTGACCAGACTGAATAAAACCCTAACATAATGCTCTCGTAGGGGATGGCATCAAAATTATAAATGCCCGGGTCAACGTCTGGATAACGTTCATGCCTCAGTTCCTTATCGTCTGGAGTAAACCAAAAGACAGTGAACTTATCATCGACATCGGAACGGACTCGATGAGAAAGAGACACGAGCATTTCTGGATCTTCATGCTCGATGTAGAAACGTGAACGGAGAGAAAGGGGAGTTACAGCACGGAGCGAAAGCACCCATTTCTTCGTGAAGGGATTGAAAAAGGCCGTTGTCCGGTCTGATTGATCCCCGGACTGAGCTACACCTCGACTCCAATGAATCCCATCTGCGGAATATTTCAGGACCACTTGCCACCTCTGATCGTAGGGTCGCCTCTCTACGTTGAAGAATTTCCATCGCTTCTCAGGATTCGTCTCTGAACGATCCAACCACACCGTCGCCGAATCGCGGTCGCTCGTATCGACAATGTTCGTTCCCGGAACAACATCCTGGGTGGTCTTGTTCCAATGCTTGCCATCTAACGATTCCGCATAGCACGTGTAGAAGGTCTGATTGTCCTGTTGATGAATGGACCCTGCTCCCGCCAAATACCACATCTTATATTTGCCGTCGGTCTCATCGTACCAAACACCATCGCTAAAGGGAGCCGCATACAGGGCTCCATCCCTTGTTTTCTCCCATTCCTGATCAGGCTCAAGAACGGGATTCCCTTCGTAAAAGATGGGCGTGTGGCAAATGGCCGTCAGGTTCGTCTCGGAAATCAAAAATTCATCCACAAATAGCTGTCTACCCGTATTGATGGGGATGACTGATGGCTTATCCTTCAGATAAGGCACCTCCATTTCATGACGCTCACTAGGGATAGCTCGATGCGGTGGCCATTGTTGAGGAAGGACAATGCCATTATGCAGAGTAGTTTGCGCCGTTGCTCCAACTGCTGAAACTAACAATAAACAAGCAATCAAGCGTTTCATAAATACGTCAGACTGTGAAGTTAATATAAAACTGCACCAAATCAAGCTCTCGAAAAGGAGTTCTCTTCCATCCCACTCTGAAGTTGACTATTTCATACCGACATTATTTCTCTCAAGAATAACAAGAAGACAATTATTCAAACCATATTTCAGCACACTTCAGTCCTTCACCCAAAGGATCCCGCCTATTTGCCACATCTTAGGTAAATCAACGCTCATCATGCCATGATGGCTCACCCTTTCAAACAAGAATTTATACATAAATACGTTCCGAACATACGTCTGCATATAATACAGGACATTTATTATCCACCTTTCAAGCTCCCTCAGGATCGAATCTTCACGTCTTTTGACTCTCCATCGTCTGCTATTATTCGGTTAGCTTTGGACAATTGTTCATTAAATTGCTTTTATTCCACTCATTCCTATTGACTCAGTGAATCAGGATGACAAAATTAATCACCTCTAATTCTCGTCATTCCCATGAAACGTAAGAACCTACGTCCTTTGACTCGATTTGTGCGACGTGGTGCGGCTATGACTTGGGTCCTACTGATCCTTATTATTGGGATTCTCGCCGTTGGATACCACTTCTATTCTAGTCGCCAGCACAAAGCCTCTACCCCTAAACGTACTAAGGCTCATCCGACCTTAGTTGAGAATGACAAGGCCGCCGCTGCTCGCAAGGCTCAGGCCGAAGCTGAAGCTCGTCGCGAAAAGGCTCGTCAGGAACGTGAAGAACAAGAACGCCTTGAACGTGAACGCCAAGAGCAAGAAGAACGCGACCGCGAAGAACGTGAACGAGAAGCTCTGAAGAAGGAGCAAGAACGTATCGAACGCGAACGAAAGGCCAAGGAAGCAGAGGCCGCTCGCCTGGCTAAGGAAAAAGAAGAAGCCGAAAAGAAGGCGCTTGCCGCCAAAAAGAAGGCTGAAGAAGAAAGGAAGCGCAAGTACCCCTACGCCGTTGATTACGCTCCTTTCAAGATCACTTCCCTCACACGCACGCCAGAAAACTCTGAAAAGCTCCTTGGCTTTATCGACAAGATTGCCCTCCGCGCCAATCCTCCTTACGTCGGCAAGGCCACGAATGGCCGTGCTTGGGCTAACCCTGAAGACGTCTTAAAGAAAATCACGGGACACCTCCTCATTAAACTTGGGAAACTGCAGAGCTTTGAGACGGATGCGCTGAAACTCATCAACGCTCCTGAATCCCGCCTGGAAATCGCTCAATGGGCATTCTTGAACAACGCTGACTTGAACCTGTTCAGACAACTGGCTTCTGACCCCAAGAAAGTCACCACCGTTTCTCTCTTCATGAATGACCTGCGCTGGATTGAAAGCATGGTCTATTCTGGAGCTAATAAGAAACCAGCTGAATGCCTGGAATTCCTCTGTGAACTCGTTGCACACGACCCTGAAATCATTGCGAAGAATCAGACGCCGACCTCTCTGATGAAGCGTCGTATCGCCACAGCCATTGCCGCTGAATACGGCAAGACGGGTTGGTACGCTCCTGATACGGAAAATGACCGTTTCAGCTTGGCTAAAGGTCGTTACGACTACTTCGCTGAAAGCTGGAAGGAAGGTGCTCTGAACCCTGAATTCGACAACCTCCAAGATTGGGACATGCGCATTGTCTGCGGTTGGAAGGGCAATAACTCAACCCGTTGGGGCGAAGTCTCGACCTTGCGCTGGATGAGAGAAAACTGCTCGCTCCAAGAAAGTGGCTACCCTGATGCCGCTTGCCAAGTGCCCTACCGCACCTACAACATCTTCGGTGATAGTGTCCAAGGTAGCGATTACTATCCTCCCTTTGATACCTACTATTCTGTCAGCTATGCTAAGGAAGTCCGCGATATCGGATCGGTTTGCGGTGGTAACGCTCACTACGGTGCTGTAGCTGCCTGCGCCAACGGTATTGCTGGGATCACGATGGGCGAACCTGCCCACTGCGCCTTCGCTATTCGCATTAACGGCAAATGGAGACCTGCCTTCTCTGTGTCCTGGAAGCACGGTTGCCACTGGACCGTGTGGGATGAGCACCAATGGTCCTTCCTCAACCTGAGCCAAGACCTCTTCACTCAGGAATTCCGCACGAAGCTCTCCTCTCAATTGGGCGTCCTCGGACAAGTGATGGGCAAAAATGGCAAGGCTGATCAGGCTGTCCATCTCTATGAAATGGCTACAGAAATCCAGCCTCTCAACTACCCCATCTGGGTCACCTACGCAGAGGAACTGAAGAAGTCGGCTCCTACTGACCCCAAGAAGTGGAAGAAGCTGAATGACTCCGCCTGCTTAGGTCTCAGTCCTATCCACCCTGAAGTTTGCACGGTCTTGCTGAATAAGTACATTTACCCGACCTTGCTTCCTTTAATGAAGACTGACGCAGACCTGACGGCTTGCTTTGCTGCCTTCTTCAACAACCTGGATACCCCTGAATCAGATAAGTGGGACTTAGAAGAATTCCTCACGTCTCAGATCAATAGACTCTCTACCACGGAGAGCGCTGCCATGGGCTATTTCAAAGAAATCTTCGGTAAGCTAATGACCAAGCCTGCCTATGCTGCTCAAGGCCTCACTTGGGCTCAGGACTATGCTCGAGCCTTGTCTCCAGCCGTCCAAAAGAAAGTCACGGCTTTGGCCATGGAATCTGTTGGTGGTGCATCAGGAAGCCCTGACAGTGGCAAGTTGGAAGCCGCCGCTCTTATCGGTGCTGAAAACAACCGCGACATCGATACCTTCCAAACCATCGGTAAGAAGCACAAGGATACGGTTGGCCAAGGTGGCTTGCCCGACTTTGAAAAGTTCCCTGGAGACCTCCTCTCCTCGGGTGGCTTGCTCCGTTGTAGTTCCACATCTCCTCAATGGGATGTTCCTCTCAGACACTGGGGCGTCATTGAAGAAACTGGTGGCTTCTTCCACACGGGCAATGATGGCGAAGCCGAATGGGCTGAAGTTACCTTGCCCAAACCAGGTTCTCTCTCTGGTGTAGTCATCGTCACAACGGGCTCGAACTACAGCCGCCTCAAGAAATGGCAGGTGGAAATTTCGATGAATGGTGAAGACTGGACCATTGCCCAAGCTCTTCCCGATCCCTGCAACCAAGAAGTCATTCGCGTTGACCTAAAGGCTAAGGGTAGTCCTCAAGCCAAGTATGTAAGAATCTTCCGCGAAGGTAAGGATTTCTTCTCACTCCGCGCCATCCTCGTTTACGGCAAAAAGAATGCATAACCCTCACACTGTTTGATCGATGAACATCAAAACGATATTAGCTATTCTGCTAGCAGTTGGATCTCCTCTGGCATTCTCTGCCCAACGCGTTGATAACTATAATGATGCCTTGTCTCAAGCAGGCGATGAAGGCGTCATCGTTTACCTCTACGGCCCTGACTGGAACAGGAAAAGCACGAACATGCTTAAAACCTTCTGGAAGGGCAAGGATGTGGAACAAGCCGCAGGTGAAAGTACCATGGTGGCTATTCCGCTCTATCAACGCCCCAATGACGCTCAAAAGGCCGAGCAAGAACGCATTCAAGGCGACTTCCGCATTCCTCCGCCCAAGCAATACCGCTCCATTCCTGCTATATTCATGCTAGACAACACAGGACGTGTCTATGCGTGGATCTGTGGCACGGATGGTTTCGGCGAAGGTGAAACAGGGGCTCTCGCTGTTAAGCAAATCAAGAAGTACAAGGAACTCTTCGCTAAACAACGCGACCTCATGGAGAAGTCTGATAAGGCTGATGGCCTCGAAAAAGCTCGCCTCATCGGACAAGCAAGCACATTGGGTATCGAACCGACCTCTCAGGCGCTCGACCAAATCAAGACCTTCGACCCCAACGATGAAACGGGCTTCGTTCGTCGCCTCACCTTTGATCCTCATAAATTCCAAGAAGATCACAAAGACGACGAAACCTTCGCCATCGAGGCAGAAGTCATGAAGATCGTAGAAGATAAGGCTTACTCTGAGCTTCAACGTCAAGAAGCGTACTGCGTTCTCATCGGACAACTCCGCCGCGAGAAAGCCACGCCAGACGTTCTCAAACGCCATATCCTCGCCATGCAGAAGATTGACGAAAAGAGCATGTACGGCCAAATTGTCCCTCATCTGCTTGAAATGTGGTGTGGCGAAAAACCTGCCGCTCAACCTGCTTCGTCAACGCCTACAACCACAACGGGCAATAACAAAAAGCCTAAGAAGCGCTAACCCTATTTTTTCTTACCCCCTGCTTGTCCCTAACTCAGGCAGGGGGTAATCATTCCCCCACTCCTATGCACAATCCTCACCTCGAAACATTCCTCCGAGTTGCCAATGCTGGGAGTTTCAACCGCGCAGCTGAAATCGCCAATCTGACTCCAACGGCTCTCATTAAGCAGATCAATTTGCTTGAGGATCATCTGGGCGTCACTCTCTTTCAGCGAACCAATCGCGGACTGACGCTCACCAAAGCTGGCGAGTCGTTGCTCCACGATGCCCATTACATCATCCAATACAGCCAAGATGCTGTTGCCAGGGCCCGCAAGGCGATGTCTGACCCCACGGAACCCATCCGTATAGGCATCTCTCCTCTCACTCCCGCCATCCTCCCTCCTGCCTTTTGGGATGCTCTTGCAACCCACTGTCCTAACCTTCGCGTTGAGTTTGTCCCCTTCGTCAACTCTTACGAAAACGCCAGAGAAATCCTCAACCACCTCGAGAGTGCCATCGATGCTCTCATTGCCATTTTTGACGAAGTCCTTGTTGATTTATCTCACTGCAAAGGCCTTGAATTAACTAGGCATCCTCTCTGTTGCGCTGTTCCTCGGCAACACCCTCTCGCCTCTCGTTCATCGCTCTCCATCCAAGACCTCTACGGTGAATCTCTTATGATCGTCAAGCGTGGCTATCTGGGCGATATGGACCTCCTCCGCAACAACCTGCAAAGTCTTCATCCCTCCATCTCTATCGTTGATTTCGATGTGTTCAACGTCGAAATATTCAACCAATGCGTGCACAACAACATCCTGCTTGTGGCTGACCAATTCTGGACCAATGTCCACCCCTTGGTCACCATCGTCCCTGTCGACTGGGAATACACAATCCCCTTCGGCATCCTGCACTCAGCCTCTCCCTCCCCCAGAGTCCAAAAATTCCTAGACTTCTGCTCGGCCTTTGCCAATCAGTCCTTGTAATTGG
>CAYNVM010000057.1:0-8953 GCA_964400645.1 uncultured Akkermansia sp.
GGGTATGAAATGAAAAAGCCGTCTGAGGGTGAACCCCAGACGGCAGGAAAATCCATTGACGCAAAGAGATTAGTCGAGCTGAGTACGGCTGTAGCGGTAGTAGCTTTGGAAGCCGAGTTCAGAAGGGAATTCGGAGAAACCGTTAGAAGGATTGTATTCCTTGTAACCGCTTTGACCGCAAGAGCCCTGATAAGGAGGTTTGTAGGTGCACTTGTAGGTAGGAGCCCAGAAGGTGACCAATTCATAGATACCGTAGCCCATGCGTTGGATCATACGGCCAGTACCATCAACGAGCCCCACGGAGAATCCAGCATAATCACCTTCATTGGAATTCCAGTAGATCATACGAGTAGGGATTTCCTCAACAGCGTAAATGAGGTTACTGATAGCGCGACCGAGTTTACGGGAAGCCGTGTATTCGGAGGCAGGAGGGGCTTGGATATCAGCCATTGCGGTGCCCATCAGGCCTGCAACTAACAGAAGAGTATAGAGGGTGCGTTTCATGGTGTTATCAAACTATGTCAAAAATTACAGAGGAAGCAATGCAAATTTTCAAATTTAATGTTGATTAGTCGTGTTCGGGTCGTGGATCTCTGGCCATCAACTCGTTAAGAGCGACTAGAGGCGACTTTTCTTCGTAGAGGACAGAGTAGACGGCATCGATCAAAGGAGTTCTCACGCCAGCTTTGCGAGCCATTTGATAGACAGAAAGAGTATTGGGAACGCCTTCAGCCACCATACCCAAAGAATCTAGGGTTTCTTTGAGCGTTTTGCCTTGGGCCAGGCTTTGCCCAACGCGCTGATTACGAGAATGCATGGAGTAACAGGTTACCACCAAATCCCCCATCCCGGAAAGCCCCATAAATGTCTCCCGATTGCCTCCGTAAGCGACGCCCAAGCGAGTCATTTCAGCGAGTCCTCTCGTCACCAAGGCAGCCAACGCATTATCCCCCAATTTCAGGCCCGCACAGAGGCCAGCACCTATTGCGAAGACATTCTTGATGGTGCCACCTAATTCCATACTAGGGACATCCGTCGAGGTGTAGACGCGGAATTTGCAGGTAGAAAGAGCATGTTGAACCCAATCAGCGTATTCCACTTGATCAAAGCCAACTAGAGTGGCCGAGGGGAGTCCCAAGCAGATATCCTCCGCATGGTTAGGACCAGAGAGCGCCCCAACGGTGTTGTTCGGAAGGATTTCACGGAGAATCTGAGTCATTCGCAGGTTAGATTCCTGTTCAATACCCTTTGAGCAAGAAACGATCACCGTCTCCGGGCTGATTCCTGCATCACGCATCCGCATGGCCACAGATCTCATCGCCACAGAAGGAACGACGACCAACATCAGATCGGCATCCAACACCCTATTGAAATCGGAGGTAGGGAAAATGTTATCAGCCAAAGGCTCAGGGGCATTGCCAAGAAGGGGATTTTTGCGAGTTGTCGCTAACACACGTGCCTGCTCCTCAACAGGAGTCCACAAAACGACCTCCCTCCCTGAGGCACCCGCCACCATTGAAAGGGCTGTTCCCCACGAACCAGCGCCAATGATCGCAATCTTAGACAATTCTTTCATTTCTTCTTACTGAATGCTTTAGGTTCAGTCCCGTCGAGCAGACGGGAAATATTTGCACGATGTTTGATAATAACGAGAAGAGCAACCAACACAAAGAACAGGAGAACAATAAGCCGAGGACCGCAGAGCTCTCCCTCTGGTTCGTAATAAATGAATCCAGCCACAACCATCGCCACGGCAGCGACCATACTAGCTAATGAAACATACCGAGTCAGAGCAAAGAACAGGACCCAGGCACCAAGAGCAACCAAACCCACCTGCCATGCCAACGCAAATAAGACACCAGCCGAGGTAGCGACCCCCTTCCCGCCCTTAAAGCCAAGGAAACACGTATAGGTGTGGCCAAGAATCGTGGCGAAGCACACCGCTACCAGAAGAGCATGAGTACACCATGCCGAGGCATCGGGCATGTACATGCTAGCAACTTTTCCCCAACACAACACAGGGAGGAAGCCTTTGAGGAAATCGAGGAAAAAGACAGGAATCCCCCATGCCTTTCCTAAAACACGAACAGCATTCGTTGCCCCGATGTTACAGGAGCCGTGTTCACGGAGATCGATACCATTGATCTTGCCAGCCAAATATCCAAATGGCACAGATCCAAGCAAATAAGAAACTAAAATGTAAAAGAATGCAATCACAGCCAAGGACGACTATAATCCTCGGTTTTGCATGGCGCAATCTAAAAGCAGTCGATCAAATCATTAACATATATGGCACATTTCGATTAAACGGCTATGGCACCAAGGTAGCTCACTCCATGACATTGCAAATGATGCCCTAACGTTTTGCAACGAAAGGGCATCAAAAATATTCAACAATGTCGAGTTATCATCAGCGACGAGGACGACGGCCAAAGGAACGGCCACGGCGTTCACCCCGATCGTTGCGATCTCCGCGATCACTCCTGTCTCTGTGGGTAAATCTTGGGTTCGAGCGACGCGTGCGAGGACGACCTTCGGACTGGCCACCAGGGAATCCTTTGTCTTCTCTGACGTTCACTTCATATCCGCAAATACGAGCAACAGAAAGAGCTTCAAGTAAACGAGGAGCAACAGTTGCATCAACCTCAATGAGTGAATGTTTGGGGAAGATTCTAATATCACCAATGGCTCCACGTTCCATTTCAACGGTATTGTAGAACAAACCGGCAATATCCTTAGGTTTAATTCCCAACATCTTACCACCGTTCATAAATAAAGTAACGGTGTCTGCTTTCTGTTCCCAAGAATCACCCTTCTGGGGCATTTCTTCATCATCCCCACTGCGAGCAGGACGCACTGCATAACGTGCAGGCTTATCCTCAGGAATGGGTTGGATTTCACGCGTCGACTTGGCTTTGAGCAAGGAGAACAGAGCCGCTACCAGGTCTTCAGGAGATGCCGTCACTTCCTGGAGTTCCTCAGGCAAGCCAGCTCCCACAGTCAGGTGTTCCATGACTTCGTCCACCATGGATTCATTGCGCAATTGAGCCACCTGCTTAGCCGTCAACACGGGTTCGCGTGTCAGCTTCGTGCCAATGAAGCGTTCAATGCGACTCAACAAGGCAAAGTCGCGGCGGCCAACGAAGGAAATAGCCTTACCCTTTCTCCCTGCACGAGCCGTGCGACCGATTCTGTGGACGTAATCCTCCGTATCGCGAGGAAGCTCAAAGTTGATGACGGAATCGACATCGTCCACATCCAAGCCACGGGCAGCAATATCAGTGGCAACAAGAACCTTCAAATTGCCACGGCGGAAGGATTCCATCACGCGTTCGCGCATCATCTGAGACATGTCGCCATGGAGACGATCAACGGGATAGCCACGAGCGACTAGGCCATCGACAATATCGTCAACCACGCGCTTGGTATTGGCAAACACCAAGCCCATGCGAACCTTTCCTGTATCAAGCAGACGGCTCAGGACTTCGATACGTGAGGAGAAAACAACTTCGTAGTAAATCTGTTCAATCGTTGGAACCGTCAACGTGGGTCGCTTGATCACGATCTCGGTTGGATCAGTCATGAAGCGATCCGCCAAAGCTCGGATTTCTGGAGACATGGTAGCCGAGAAGAACAGCGTCTGTTTCTTCTCAGGCATTTGATCAGCAATACGTTCAATATCTTCCAAGAAACCCATATCGAGCATCTCGTCGGCCTCATCCAAAATCAGCATGCGCAAGGCATCCAACTTCAACGCACCAGACTCCATCAAGTCAATCACTCGGCCAGGAGTACCAACCACAAACTGAACGCCACGGCGCAAAGCGTCCAACTGAGGTTTGAACGAAGCTCCCCCATAAATAGGAACAGCAGAGATTCCATCCATGTACAAGGCGAGCTTGTCGACTTCACGGCAGATCTGCACGGCTAATTCACGCGTGGGGCACAAAGCCAACACCTGCACGCCTCTGATCTCAGGGTCAATCAACTCGAGAGCGGGAACCGAAAACGCAAGGGTTTTACCAGATCCCGTGTGAGAGAGACCTATCAAATCAGCTCCATCCAATGCTGCTGGAATCGCCTGTTCCTGAATGGGTGATGGTTGTTCGAAGCCCAAGACATCGATCGCTTCTAAAATTTCAGGGCAAATTCCTAGAGATGAGAATGAAGATAGTTCAGACATAGAATGGATAAACGAACAGATCGGAAAGAAGCTGAACATAGAATGCTTATCTGGCAAGCTCAAAGACAAAAAAATAACAGATCAAGCCCCTCGACCCCATTCTGGAGATGTGGTATGAAGGCTTCTGCATGCCGAATCATTCTCAACAGGATCCCTCTCGTTCACCGTCTCAAGGGAACAACAGGCAGCTTCGCAATTCCCCTACCCAAGCGTCAAGAGCTCGCCAAAAGACATCGGCATCACCTCAAAGGGACTCAGAACGCAAAACGACGAATTCCACCTCAAGGCCCTCACGAGCTCAACGTTTTTCCTCACCTCCTGACATCAGTGACGATGAACCCTCACAAGAAGAAGAGATCGGTTACATCCCCACTTACAAGGAACGAAAGAAACTCACGGCGGGACGACTCCTATGGATTCTGATCACGCTTCCCTTCCGCCTGATTGCCAAAATAACGCGCCACTTCAACTGTTTTGTCATCTGGCCACTGCGCATTCTCCTCAGTCTTTCCTTTGTCGCTTTCGTTATTGGTATCATCCTCGTCTTCCTCTACGGGGCCATTGCTAACAGATACGATGTGACGGAAGTCATGAAGATGCCTGAACGGACCATTGTCCTCGACCGCAAGAACCGTGAAATTGGCCGATTACACGGAGAAAATAGGACAAGAGTCCATCTTAACGAAGTCCCCCCCATTTTTATTAAGGCTCTCCTTGTTCGCGAAGATAGCCGATTTTACAGCCACGGTGGGGTCGACTGGATTGGTGTGGGGCGAGCAGTTCACCAAGTGCTCAAACACAAACGAGCCACTCAAGGGGCCTCGACTCTGACCATGCAGTTGGCCAAAACGACATTCAATCACAGCAAACGAGATCTTAATACCAAGCTCACGGAAGTGGCCTTAGCCAAACGCATCGAATCCACCTACAGCAAAGATGAAATCCTAGAAGCCTATATCAATCGAATCTTCTGGGGTCACACCTTCATGGGGCTTTCTGCTGCAGCCAGAGGCTACTTCAACAAACGGCCTTCCGAGCTGACCCTATCAGAATGTGCCATGCTTGCGGGCATTATTTATGGACCCAACGAGTTTTCTCCCTACAAGAATCCTAAGGGCGCCAAAGAAGTCCGCAATATTGTTCTTCAGTCTCTTCTTGATGAAAAAGCCATCAGCCAAGAGGAATATACTCAGGCCCTCAATGAAGAAATAGTCACTCACCGTCCTGAGTCTCGTTCAGAAGAGAATTACGCCATGAACCTCATCCGGCGTGAATTGGATATCATCTTGGAAGACGAGAACATTCGACTAGGTGGCCTGATCGTTCGCACAACGCTCGATCTTGACCTGCAGAATGCCACGATCGATGCCATCAACAAACACCTTAAGGAAATTGAATCGGCCAAAGGCTACAAGCATCCGACCCGTAGCCAATTCCTGGCGCTGACACCTGAACAACAAAAGAGCAAGACCCCAGACTATCTTCAAGCGGCCTGCGTAGCCATTGATAACTCCAGTGGTGCGCTCTATGTTGTCGTTGGTGGCAGAGACGCTGAAGAATCGCGATTTAACCGAGCCGTTCAATCGAGGCGCCAAGTAGGGTCTCTCTTCAAGCCCTTTGTCTATGCCACATTCTTTGAAAAGGGCTACAGTGCTAGCACTCAAGTCTCTGATGGTCCAATCCGTCCTGGAGAAATTGCTGGTGCCGGTCGTTGGTCACCTCGCAACTCGGATAATAGCTTTAGAGGAATCCAACCGGCCTCCTATGGCCTCGTCAAATCGAGAAATACCATGTCCGTCCGCGTCGGTCACATGGCAGGGTTACGGAATGTTGTCGAGCACGCTAGCCTAGCAGGTTTCCAAGGCAGGATTTCCATGACCCCAGCTCTCTATCTGGGCACGTGGGAAGCGTCCCCCCTCGATATCGCCAGTGCCTATACTGTTTTTGCCAATGGAGGCGTTCGTCCCACGCCTTACATGATTGAAACCATTGCGGACTCTGAAGACCAGACCTTGTTCTATACGCGCAAAACGACGAGACGAGTGTTCTCTCGCCGGGCGGCTGTCATGACCTCCGAACTCCTCCAACAAGTGACAAAACCAGGAGGCACGGCAGGGAAAATCCAAAGTTTAGGATTCAAAGCACCTTGTGGGGGTAAGACAGGAACCACGAATAAGTACATGAATGCTTGGTTTAGTGGTTTCAGCTCAAGCATCACCGCCTGTGTCTGGGTCGGATTTGACCGCCAACGAACTATTATCAACAAAGGATACGGTGCCACGTTAGCTCTCCCCATCTGGGTGGATGTCATGAAAGCCGCTCAACTCAATGGATACCCCTGTGGAGCCATCCCCACTAATGCCAACAATCACCTCAGCTCAGTTCGTCTCTGCCGAGAGAGCAATATGATTGCCCACACTGGCTGCATCGATGCCCATACTGATTACTTTGAGACCATGCCAGGCATCGAGAAGCCCACCAACATGTGCAACAAACACATTCCTTTAGCCTTGCCTGATGATGAAGCATCGATTCCTAACGCTATTCCTGTAGGGGGAGATGTTCCAACAGCAGAACCCGTCTCTCCCGAAAATATTCCCCTGCCCATTCCTGTTGCTGAAGAACCAGACTCTGCCCCCACCTCATCCATCCCCGTCGCTGAGCCACTTGACGAAGACGGTGAAATTGATGAGAACAACAATGCGATCCCTATTCCCAATTAATGTTCCAAGACCATGATTGACGAACGGCTTTCCCTAATTCTACTCGTTTTCTCGATGACGGTAGCCATCGTGTTCCTTGTCCTCTGGATTAGAACACGAGACCGGGCCAACCAACTATCCACCAAACTCCAAGCCCAACTTGAGTTACAAGAGAAGACTGAAGCCCTCTACAAAGACTCCAGGAGCTCTCTCAGAGAAAGCGTTGCGGATATTAGTCAACAGATCATTGCTGACTCTAATAAGCAAATTCTCTCACTCGCTGCGACCCAACTCAACCATAGCCAATCTGAGGCTAGGAACGATTTAGAACTGCGCAAACAGGCGATTGAAGCACTCCTTAAACCAATGGGGCAAACCCTCGATAAAGTCCAAACTCAACTCACTGCCATTAGCACGTTGAAGGACAGCTTTGCTGATCTCAGTCAGAAGGCTCTCAATGAGTCAAACCAACAGTTCCTGACTCTCGCTAAAACCCAATTTGAAGGGCATCAAAATAAGGCCCAAGAAGAGTTAAACAAACGCCAGCAAGCTATCTCCGAGTTGCTTAAACCTATGGAAGCAACTCTCAGCAAGGTTCAATCTCAAATCGGGGAACTAGAAACGGAACGTCAAAAAACTAAAGCCGACCTCTCGGCTCAGATCAAAATGATTTCTGACAGCAACAGAAGCCTCCGAGAAGAGACCTCTAAACTTTCAGGTGCTTTACGTAGCAACAGTTCCCGTGGCCGTTGGGGTGAACTCCAACTCAAGAGAGTTGTCGAATTGGCAGGAATGGTTGAATACTGCGACTTCGAACAGCAAGTTGCTAGCAACGATAGGACGATACGCCCGGACCTTATCGTCCACCTCCCAGGGAATCGTTGTATCATCGTCGACGCCAAAGCACCTATGGATGCTTACCTCCAAGCAGTCGAATGTGACGACCTTGATAGTCGTGCAGAGCTGATGAAGCGCCACGCGAAACACGTAAAGGATCACCTGACAACCCTGAGTTCTAAGAGCTATTACTCTCAATTCGACAATACGCCAGAATTCGTAGTCATGTTCCTGCCTGGGGAGTCTCTCTTCCAAGCCGCTCTCGAGGCGGACCCCACCCTCATCGAGTATGGATCCGAAAACAGGGTCATCCTTTCCACGCCCACTACCCTCATTGCTCTGCTCCGCGCTGTAGCCTATGGGTGGAAACAAGAACAATTGGCTGACAATGCCCGTACGATCTCTCAAATGGGTAGCGATCTCTACGACAGCTGTTCAACGATGGCGAGCCACTTCAGCAGTCTGGGCCAATCTCTCAATAAATCGGTTGACCTATTCAACAAAGTTTTGGGCTCTTTTGAGAGCCGCGTTATCAGTCGAGCCAGAAAACTCGGCGAAATGGGAGTAAGTATGAAAAAGGCTCTCCCTGACCAACTGCCCTCTATTCAAACCCAGGCCAGACTCCCTAAAGGAAGCGAGTAGTAAGATCTTGCTCTATTCGTTCTCTGGTCTCATGACACACATATCCCGTTATCG
Organism: uncultured Akkermansia sp.; assembly: GCA_964400645.1. GTDB lineage: Bacteria > Verrucomicrobiota > Verrucomicrobiia > Verrucomicrobiales > Akkermansiaceae > Akkermansia. The sequence continues at coordinate 8,419 of CAYNVM010000057.1, forward strand.
CATAGAAGAAGACACTGAGACTCGTTGACCCAGTTCCCGACAAGGAGTAGGCAGGCCTTTACCCATCGGCACTTCGACTTCATACGAGTGTATGAATGATCCTAATGTCATGGATAACCTCAAAGGTATAACTAATATGAAAAAACTCCTCCTTGGAATTCTTGGTGCAACATTCCTCAGCAGTTGCGCCAATATGGGCCCCGTAGGTGTCATCTACACGGACGTCAATGTCCCACGCCAAGCAACATCTGCTTCTGGTACAAAAGTCGGCCAATCCGTCTCTAAATCATACTTAGGTCTCATTGCTACGGGTGACTCGTCGATAGAACAAGCAAAGCGCAACGCAGGAATCTCCACGGTTTCCTCAGTTGATCACAAGGTCAACAGTGTCCTCGGTATTTATACCAAGTACACAACCACGGTGACGGGTAACTGATATCTACCCACCATCCTACACCAATGGAGTTGTCAGAACACGAACTGGCAACTCCATTTATTATTTCCAGAAGGTACGGGTATTTGGCTTTCCGCCTAT
>CAYNVM010000058.1:0-8880 GCA_964400645.1 uncultured Akkermansia sp.
TTCGCTTGGCTCTCAAAGGGCGGAGCAAACGTTCAAAGGATGAGGAGATCGAGTGATGGCAACGGGGGCATACCCCACAAAATCGCCATCTCGTTCGCACGCCACCGATCCGCCGGACATGACGTCAACCCGACAAGCCTCCGCCTGAACGTATTCAAAAACGTCGTTGCCACCAACACGCAATCCACCGCGAAGTATCCCCTGGCAAATCGCCCACAGTGATCGGGGAATCGGTGCTTTGAGCGCAATAATATCGAGCTTGCGGTCGCTGTGATCGGCGTCGCCAAACAAGGACAGCGGTCCGCCGTAATGGCGTCCGTTCCCAAATAACAGGGAATGCGCCTGGATGGTCTCGCCATTCGGCAAGGTCAGCTTCAGGGTGGGCAACTCTTCGCGAAGGGCTTTGAGACCGGACATCACATACGAAAACGGTCCCCATTTCTTCTTTAACTCCCAGGTCGTCAGCTCAACAGCGCGTGCATCAAACCCTATCCCTGCCATCTGGACAAAGGGATGCCCATTCATCTCAAAGAGGTCGACGGCTTTCACGCGCCCGGCCTTCATGACCTCCCATGCGGTGTCGTAATCGCCCGACGGAATCCCCAATTCGAGCGCAAACACGTTGGCTGTCCCGGAGGGAAAAATGGCGAGCTTGGTCTCGGATCCGCGAAGGATCTCGGCCGCCACGCTCATGGTTCCATCGCCACCACCAATCGCCACAAGGGGCGTCTTCTTCGCCACGTGCTGGCGCAAGTAGTTCTCCAGATCCGCAGGGGATGCTGGCTCGACCACGGTAAAGGCTTCGTGGTGCTTCTGAAGCCACTTCCTCAACTTGCCCGCGCGTGCACTGCGAGCTTGGGGATTCAAAAAGAAGGGAACGGTCTCCATAGCTGGTGAACTCATGAACAATCAAGCATACAACTCTCTCGCCGCGATTCAATCATGTAAATGAATCGCAGGAGCCTTCAACAACTCGCTCAGCGGCCTACTCTGCTTTTCGCCTCGGCTGTTGGTCCACTCCAAGCTTCCCTCGGCATCGCCCAGCGGCAACACAAGCATCTGGCGCATGTCGGCTTCGTCATTGGGCGTGGTGCCTTCGGCCACAACATTCCCTTGGGCGTCGCGCAAGGTCACGTGAATGGGCAGTCGGTGGTAGGCTTCTCCTCGCTGGAGCTTTTCAGGATCCGCCACGTAGTCGATGTAAAGCTTCCGCTCGTCGTCTCCTCTCCCCACGCGTTTCAAGTAGCTGTCGGTGACGTCTATCCCGTAAACTTCTGTCTGTGGATCTATCTGTAACTCGCCATTTCGGTGAATCAGTCGCCAGATCAGGGGGAATTTCTGCGTGCCTTTCTCATGGCGCCACGTCGTCGCCCATATCCGACATTCGGACCGACTCGGATCGAGCTTCTTGATGTTGTCCATGACCCATGGGGTGTCGAAGGCCAGTTCGGCAAATTCGATCATTTTCCATTCGCCATCGCACCAAGCTTCCACCCACGAGTGGTTGCCTGGAATGTGTGACCAGGTCAAAATCCCTGCCATGCGTGCAGGTATCCCCACGGATCGCAGCGCGTCGATCAGCAAAATGCTCAGCCCTGTGCAGGAAGCTTTCCCTTGCTTCACGCTCTCGAGCGCTGACTGATTGGGCTTGCTCCGCTCGGTCGAGTATTTGACGCCTGTCGCTTCTTTCATGGATGCGGCTACCTTCAAGGCAGCTTCCGATCCCGTCGTGCAGTCGCGAACCTTCGGCGCAAACAAGCGGTAGAACTCTTGCCGCCACGGTGTCCGCGCTTCGTCAACCACGGCATACGGCAACACGTCGTTGCAATAAATCTCCCAGGGCGTCTGCCTCGCCCACGCAAATTTTTGTCTCGTTTCGAGCGCCCATCTCACGTCCGCCTTGATCGCTTCGCTCGTGACCAAAGCCTTGTCGGATTCGGGCATCCATCGCATGACAAAATCCGTTCCTTCTGCCACAAGCTGATCGTCTCCCTTCTCCACGGCACTCGCCGTCCCTCCATCGAGGGTGGCTTGAGTAATCCCCGTGCTCATGAGCACGCCTAGTGTCAAGATGATGGCTCGTATCATAATCCGCAAAAAATTGAGGCGCATCCGCAATGAATACGCCTCAAGAAAGTTCATGGGATAGGCGTCGTCTGATGCCTATTATTTAAACAACTTCAAATCCTGTTCGAGGGCATATCCTGCTGAAATCAGGAGATCTTCGCGGAAATGAGGTGCCTGCAATTGGAGCCCGACGGGCAAACGGTCGCCTTGGTCATCAACGATGCCACAGGGAACGGAAATGCCTGGCAAGCCGGCCAAGTTGGCTGGAACCGTGTAGATGTCGGCCAAGTAGGTCTGCAGGTGGTCCTGGCTAGCAGCTCCCAACAAGGGCGCTGGCGTCGGGGAGGTTGGCCCGGCAATCAGGTCCACTTTCGTAAAGGCGTCCGTGAAGTCGCGTGCCACGAGGGAACGTACCTTCTGGGCGCGTGTGTAGTAGGCGTCGTAGTAGCCCGAGCTCAAGACGTAAGTCCCCAAAATAATGCGGCGCTTCACTTCAGGACCAAAGCCTTCTTCGCGTGACAAATCAAAGAGGTTGGTCAAATCCGTGGCATTCGGTGAGCGTCGGCCATATCTCACCCCGTCAAATCGTGACAAGTTGGAGGAGGCCTCAGCACAGGCGACAATGTAGTAGGTGGCCACCACGGCTTCGGCGTGTGGCAAGGAGATCTCGACCAATTCTGCCCCCAACGATTCCAAATGCTTCAGGGCGTTGGTGATGGATTCGGTCACGCCTGGATGGTTGCCTGAGGAGATGTATTCTTTGGGGATGCCAATGCGCAAGCCCTTGATGTCTTTGCCAACGGCGCTTTCAAAGTGCTCGGTCTCTCCGTTGTGGGAGGTCGAGTCGTGTCGGTCGTAGCCACAAATGGCTTCGAGCAAAATCGAGGCGTCGCGCACGTCGCGTGTAATCGGCCCAATCTGGTCGAGGGAGGAGGCGAAGGCCACCAAGCCATAGCGTGAAACGCGACCATAGGTTGGCTTCAACCCAACAACCCCACAGTGGGAAGCTGGCTGGCGAATGGATCCACCAGTATCGGAACCCAGGGCGGCGATAGCGGTATGTGCGGCCACGGCAGCGGCGGAACCACTGGAGGAACCACCTGTCGCGCGCTTGGACGACCAGGGATTGAGCGTTGCGCCGTAAGCGGAGTTTTCACCCGTGGATCCCATGGCGAATTCGTCCATGTTGGTTCGGCCAAGCGGAATGCCACCGGCTTGAATCAATTTGGAAACGGACGTTGCGTTGTAGGGGGCAACATAGGGTTCCAAGAAACGGGAAGCACAGCGTGTCGGTTGCCCTTCAACGCTGATGTTGTCCTTCACGGCAATCGGGATCCCACCCAAAAGCGATGTTTCAGAAACTTGGCTCGCACAGGCTAATGCGGCGTCGCGGTCGAAGGAGATGTAGGCATTCGCTCCTTCTCCCTGAATCGCATCGGCTACCAAATTGACTAATTCTGCAGGTGAAACTGATTTACTACGCAATAAGTCCCTGCATCCAGCAAGAGTAAGGTCAGCTACTGACGTCATATCTCTGGTCCTCAATAATGAAATTCCTATTCTCAGCTAACTCAACCTTATGCCGATTCAACAACCTTAGGCACGCGAATCTGATCGGCACTCTCCATCGGAGCATTGGCCAAGGCCTGCTCGGTGCTCAACCCAGCTTCAACCACGTCCTCGCGCATCACATCCATCGTCGGCAACGGATGATACATGGGCTCAACGCCATCAACGTCGTACCCCTGCAGTTGTGTCACATAATTGAGAACCTTGTCCAAATCAGCCGTGAAACTCTCAGTTTCCTCTTCTGAGAGCCGAATACTGGCCAATCGGGCAATGTAAGCAACGTCGATCTTTGGTTGGTCCATAAGGGTTTCTTTGAGAAGTCAGAGGCTTTTATCACACTTCCTCGTTCTCTTCAACCCTCATTGAGGACCGATAGAAGCCACGTCAGCGATCCCGCTATGGCTACCCCTAACAGGGCCATCAATAGGAGGCCTTCGTGCATCTGGCGTCGAACTGAATTGGAGGCAAGCCCTCGACAATCCACGTACTTCCGTCTCATCCGAATCGCCTGGACGTGTTCGGAGGGCTCCAACGTGTTGGATTTGTGGGTCTTTGCCGTCATCTGGGCCTTGGCACTGCGCTGTGCAGGTCGTCCAGATGCAGTTCTCTTGCGACCAGTCCCGTATTTCTTTTCAGATTGGCCGAGGAGTTCTTCTATGCTTTCCCGTTCCTTAGCTAATTGCTTCTGTTGGTGAGCATAGAAGGATGAATTCTTGTGCTTGGGTTTCTTGATGAAGGAAAACATTAGAGTGAGGAGGTGTGGCTACAGTTATAAATCAGGAATACAATGAGCAACAACAAAAAGAGGGGGAGGTGAAAAGCTAAGCCTTTCAAAAACTGCCAGTAAAACATCCGGAAGTTGTACGCTAACTGGGTCTTCCAACCTGGCGAACACAGCACTTCGGTGTGCTTCATCCCTTGGCAATGCGCACTGGCATCATCAAAATCTGACTCAATCTGGCGGAACACTATTTCCACCTGCGGCGCATATTTCTTTAAGGTGTCATTATCCCAATCCGACGGAATAATCTCATCGAGCTTCTGCCGATTCCCCTTAAAGGCTTCGCCGATATCTTCCAACTGCTCCACTTCCCTCAACATGCTACTGCGTTCTGCAGCAATGTGTCGCACTGATTCGTCTATCCGTGCTCTGAGCCCGTCTCTCACTTCTTCTATATGCCAACGCATGGACTCCAATTCTTGAAGTTCGCGCTGCTTGGCATCGTTGGCGGCTATTTCCTTGCGGAGCTGTTCGAGCTTTCTCTGATTTTCTTCGGCATCGTAGTCTGTTGTCGAAACAATTTCTCTATCATCTTCTAGAGATTGCTCCTCCAAAGACATTTGAGTTGCCGAATAATTATTGCCACGCTGCATAATAATCTATCAGAAATAAGCTTGCTCCCAACTATCTAATATTCCTTACTCATCAAGAAAAGTGAAAAATCGATAAATCTAAAGATTTTTTACAAAATTTTGTGTCTTTCTGGGGATTTGAGCTCCTCCTGAGCCATTTGCGGGCTTTCAACGCCCCTCCAACCCTCTCTCCATCGGACGAGTTTTTGCTGTCGTCTATGATTAGTAAGTTGATGAGATGTCTCAAATAGTGTAGAAAAGCTCCGACTTATCTGAGTTTTAGTCGGAGGATGTCCTCTGACACCTACTACCAACAAAGTGAACGGATGGATAAAAAGCCCCATAACCTCTCTTCCCTCACCTCTCAGCGCTCTTACCTCAAACGTGTTTTATCCGTACTGGGCATCCTTGCCCTCATCGAGCTAATTGCTGTGTCTACGGCTCTTTTCTCGGGCGCTCTCGTGCCGGCTTCTCGTAGTTCCCAAGCTCAGGATAACCAATCGACCCAACAAGAATCGGAGTCTCTTCCCGCTGCCGATAAAACGTCTGACGTTCTCCCCGATGATTTGCTCGCCTCGATCCGTCCCCGCACGGTCGAGGAAATGCTGAAGGAGGCGGAGGAACAAGGCTCTAACCCTGAGCCGACTTACTCGGTCATGGATCATTCCTCCGTGGCTTCTCTTCCCCAAGATTCCGCACAAACACCCAAGGAAACCCCTATTCCTCTCAGTCCTCGCTTGGCGGAGCTCCTCAAGGAGGCTCGCAATGCTCAAATTGAGGGCGATATGAGAAAATCTATCCTCAAACTGGAGGAGGCTTCGGGCGTTGAGCCCAATAATCCTGTGTTGCTCTATTATTTCGGCCTGGCTTATGAGGCTCTCCGCAATGCCGATAAGTCTCGCGAATATTTCCTGAAAGTCTTCACGATGCGTGACAAGGCCGGCAAGTATTTCAACCTGGCCGCTAAGCACTTGGAAACGGGCTTCGAAATCCCTGCCGATAAGCGTGGAAGCATGGCTTTTGGCACTATCCTTGAGTACAAGGAACGTGACACGAGCGAAGGCCAACGCGTTGTCCTCACGGTCCCTATCCTCATGAAGAAGGGGCTGAATATCCGCCCGGAAGATCTGCAAATCAGTGTCCACTTCTTTGACCTCGTGAACGGAACGCGCATTGAACCCACGCGCGCCGAACGCCAGGATCGCTGGAATAGTGAGCCTGTCGATTGGTCGGAAGGCGAGGAAACCCTGGAGGTCCGCTATTTCATGCCTCAGTTGAACCAAGAGGAGCTCACGGCTTACGGTGACCTCAAGTACTACGGCTTCACCACTCACCTCTATTATAAGGGAGAACCGATGGATTGCTTTGCCTCTCCTCGTGTCCTGTTCTTGCATGAACTCATGCTTGAGAAAAAAGCTCAGAACGCTGCTGACCAAGATTACGGAGACGGGCTCTTGCCTCCTATTGATGCAGAACAAATGTCTGACTCTCCCGACTCCCTCTACTAAACCTTTCCCATGTTTCAACTCCCCTACACTCTTGGCGATTACTCTCTGGTCAAACTCCTACAGGCTAACCGTGGGCGTTTGATCTATGTAGCGGAGCAGTTGACGACGAGTCGCAAGGTCCTCCTGGAAATGCCGGATGAGGATCACCGGGATGCGGCCTCGGTGGATGCTTTCCTCAAGGAAGCCCGCCTCAAGGCCACCGTGGAAGCGCCCTTCATCCCTGTCGCCTATGAGGCTAGCCAAAGTGAAGGCATCTGGCATTTTAGCTATGAGTTGCCTGAAGGAACGTCGGTGAGTGAGTTGTTGGAAAACCAACAGCATATCCAGGCAAAGGATATCATCAATATCCTCAAAACGCTCGTTAAAGCGGTGACTTTCTTCAGGGAGCACAATCTCTCTACGCTCCCTCTGACCCCTGATCTCGTCCTCTTGGATTCGTCGTCGAATGTGCGTTTGCTGAATCCTGTCATCGATGATTCTAACGTCTCTCACGACCAAAACAGAATCGAGGACGTGAAGCTCTGGGGCGAACTCATCCCTCGTCTCATCACGCCGGGAATGCGTGCCGCCACGCGGTTCTCGACGATCGCTCAGTGGATGCGCGAAGGCCGTCAAAAGCTTCCGCTCACGTGGGAACAGGTGTTGTCGTTCACCGAAACGGTCGAGGATCAGCTGATCCAGGAAACGGCGACAACCGTCACGGAGCCCAGACCCAAGAAGAAGAAATTAGAGACGAAGCATAAACTCATCGCCGTTGGCGTTCTTCTCGTGGCAATCGTCGGTGGCTGGCTAGCCTCCCCTGAGGAGCAACCCCAACTCCCGCAGGTCATTCGCCCTCATAAGCCGAATTTCTCCCAGCGCGATCACACGCTCATTCCCATTACGCTCAAGAATGGGAAGAAGATCCAGTGCGATGCCCATGAGGTGACCATTGGCGCTTATAATAATTTCCTCAAGTCCTTAGACCGTATGCCTCCGGGAACGGATAAGACTTATGCTCACCCTGACCAACCGGCTAGCAAAACGAGCTTCCAACCTTCGGACTGGGATAAAATCCTGTCGGCCGCCACGAATAATGGCACCTACAAGGGGCGCAAGCTTTCTCTGAGAACGCCTGTCTTCTTGGTCGATTTCTGGGATGCGTACGCTTATGCCAAGTGGAAGGGCCATCGCCTCCCCTCTCAGGAGGAGTGGACGGAAATGGCGGATCACTTGACGATTGATGACGCAGGCGATCCCTTTGGCCCTGTCGATCAATACGCGAAGGATGTCGCTAGGGAGGGCATCTGTGGCTTCAATTCGGGGGTGTCGGAATGGACCTCTACCCTCAAAAAGGACCCGGCCACGCCGCCTTCTGAACCGAAGTCCCATATCATCTGCGGCGGTAATGCGCACCGCCCGGGCCATTCGGCGGATCCTCGCTTCGCTCCCACCCCTAACCTGAAGGAGGACTCGCTCGGCTTTAGAACCGTCCGTTAAGTTTTCTCTTCCCATTTCTCTCATATCAATTATTCCTAATACGTCATGCGATTCCTATTGAGCTACCTAGTGCTGATCGTAGCTATCTGCGCCCCGGCCTTCTCCCAACTGATCGTCAGTCTTGAACCTGTGAAGAAGCAGTTCGTCGCTGGCGAACCCGTCAATATGCGCATCACCGTGAGCAATAACACGGGCCAAACCATGCAACTCGTCAGCAATGGCTCCGTGTCTTGGTTGGATATCCATGTGGAGAATACCAATGGCGACATGCCTTTGCCTCAGTCTCGCATCGCCACCTTCCCTCCTCTGACGGTTCCTGCCGGCAAGAGTGTCTCTCGCCGCATCGATTTGCGTCACTTCTATGACCTCTCCCGTGATGGCCAATACAAGGCCATTGCCCTCGTCCGTGGCTCGGACATGCGAACCCTGTATTCCTCCCGTGGCGTCTTCTTCAGTGTGCAGTCGGGGATGCCTATGTGGAGCCAAACGGCGGCTCCTCGCAACGGGAAGCGTTGCAAATATGCGGTGCGTAGCATGACGGAACAAAACAAGAATCGCCTCTATGTCCAAATCAAGGATGATACGACGGGCATTCCCGTTCATGCCGTGGCCGTGGGGGAATGGATGAGCTTCTATAAGCCCATGTGCAAGGTCGATTCTCAAGGGCGTTGCCACGTCCTCTTCATGACGACCCCCACCATTTATGTCTGGGCAACCGTGACCAGTAATGGCGACAGACTCCCTCTCAAATACCTCAAGAAGATCGCCGGCAACCAACCGTCTCTGATCTATCTCCCCGATGGCTCGATCCGTGCCGTGGGTGCAGTGGTCTTCAACCCATTTGCGAAGCCTTCTAAGCCGGTCCGCGACGCTTCGGTCGTCCCGAACTAATCGGCGATCTCAA
>CAYNVM010000059.1:0-8516 GCA_964400645.1 uncultured Akkermansia sp.
AACCCACCACCGAAGGAATCGGAGGTGGGTTTTGATTGAGGCAAAGCCTGAGTGACAATTAGTCGATAGCTGGCAAAGAAGCAGCTGCGACAGCTTGGCCGTGACGCTTGGTCTTTTCGTCAGGCACGCAGAGATTGATCTTCAATTCAGGGAACTCAGTAGCGAGCACTTCGTTAGCCTTATCGATGATGATCTGGCCACCGTCACCAGAAGCCACGCGACCCAAGAAGAGGAGGTTGCGGATATCATAGAAGGTAGCGTAGTGAGCGATAGAGTAGCCGAAGTGGACACCAATCGTTTCGTAGATCTTGCGAGCGCGTTCGTCGCCTTCAGCCATAGCGGCTTGGACCTTCTTCAACTGTTCAGGGAACTTCATATCGCCGAAGTCGAAGCCAGCGCGAGGAGCGAGGCGAGCAACAGCTTGTTGAGAGAAGTAGAGAGCACCAACGCCCATATCCTTCGACCATTCGTCAACACCGCCTTCAGAGGAGTAGTCGACAGGAGCGAAAGCCAATTCATTCAACCAAGGCATGATGTGGCCGTGTGGGTCAACATAACCAGCAGCTTCGGAAGTACCCATGGCAACACCAAGAACGGCATTGTCATTCATGCCCATAGCGCCGGCCAAAGCGGTCACTTCACCGTCGTTAACGACTTCGAAAGGAATGTTGTTCCACTTTTCCTTTTGGAGGGTACGGAAGACCTTACCCAAGGTCTTTTCGATGTCTTCTTGGCTAACACCACGGAAAAGAGAAGAAGTGCGGACGATGCTGTCAATGATCACACCAGCGGAAGAACCACCGATGGCATCAACGTGAGGCAAGTGAGCAGCAGCGCGTTCCAAGGAATCCTGAATACCATCGATGTGGTACTGAGGATCTGACTGGAAGTAAGGATCCCAAACAACTTCTTCGGAATAGACGACTTCGCCATCGATCACAGCAGCGCACTTACGGTCAGAACCACCGAGGTCGAAACCGATGCGGCACCCCTTGAGGTTGCGGCCCAGGCTCATAGCAGCCTTGGTTTCAGCAGGCAATTCGTCAGCAGATACTGCCTTAACGGTGATAGGAGCGCCGTAAATCTTAGTACCAATGAAGTCGACATCAAAAGCACGTTCGCCATCTGGAGAATAGATCTTAGCGAGCATATCAGCGACAGCGTCATCTCCAGCAACCAAAATAATGTTGCCGCCCTTCTGCCACAGAAGGAACTTAACAAGACGTTCGACATAGGTCTTATTCAAAGCCACATTGTCACCGGTGTGGGGAAGAATCTTACCACTCCAGCGGAAACAGGTGCCATCAGCACGTGTCAAAGCAATCTGAAGCTCGTGGGCTCCTTCTGCCGTTGCGACCTTAGCTTCATAGGCACGATTCCAAAGAATGGCCGGCACAAAGCCAGGATCCAGCACGGGTGTAATTTTTGGTTGGATATTCATAACAAGAATGCACATTTTCCTAGCATTTTTTGTCCTCTAGGGAAAGCATATTCCTCCATCGGCTAAGCTTTATCTGAAAGAATTGTGCCACGCCCAACGTATTAATGAATGCTGTTCCTACTCAACCGGCATTCCCTACTGAATCTCTCAACAAAAAGTCCAAGCCCTATGCTAGGGATTGTATTTTCTGCTTTTCTCCTCGGATTGCCTTGTGGTAGTGAATAGATAACTCTACAATTTCTAGGATTCTATGAATACGTCCTCATCACGTCGTCGTTTCCTCCAATCCCTTGGATTGGCAACGGGAGCTCTTGCGGCAGGGCCACTGACTTCCTCAGCCCAATGCTGTCCTTCCAAGCCAGAAACTATTAGCATTCCTGATCCACACTTTGCAGGTCCATCCAACCTTTGGACACCTCGTCCCTCTGGTTCTAAATATATGGGTGGTTTCCGTGCTCCTAAGTTGGATGTCGTTAAGGTCGCTTTTGTAGGCGTTGGTGCTCGTGGATCTAGCCACGTTGCCCAAATGAGTGTGATTGAAGGTGCTGAGATTGTTGGCATCTGTGACCTGTATCAAGATTTGGCCGATAAAAGTGCTGACGTTGTTGAAAAGAAGAAAGGCAAGCGTCCCCCCACATTCTGCAATGGTCCAACGGACTATCTGCGCATGTTCAAGGAAGTAAAGCCTGATGCCGTCATCATCTGCCCCAGTTGGGAATGGCACTCTCGCATCACGTGCGATGCCATGAAGAACAAGATCCATGCATTCACGGAAGTGCCTATCGCCGTCAAGATGGAAGAGCTCTGGGAAATTGTGGATACCTGCGAAGCAGAACAAGTCCACTGCATGATGATGGAAAACGTCAACTATGGACGTGATGAACTCATGTTCTTGAACATGGTTCGCCAGGGTGTCATCGGTGATCTCTTGCATGGTGAAGCCGCTTACATCCACGAACTCCGTGGCCAGATGTTTGAACAAGAACGTGGAACGGGATCATGGCGTACCCACCACTATGCTAACAGCAATGGTAACCTTTACCCAACTCACGGTTTGGGACCTGTAGCTCAGTACATGAGCCTTGCTCGTACCGAAGACAACTTCGGACGACTCGTTTCCTTCTCGTCTCCATCCTTGGGTCGTGCTGCTTTCGGTAAGAAGAACTTCCCTGCTGATCACAAGTGGAACAAGTTGAAGTTCACCTGCGGTGATATCAACACCTCCATCATCAAAACGACGATGGGACGTACCGTTCTCGTTGAATGGGATGAAACTAGCCCACGTCCATACTCCCGCATGAACTTGATTCAGGGCGTTTTGGGTACGTTGGCAGGATTCCCAACTCGCGTTGCCGGGGAAAAGCTTGGTGACGGCAACTACCACAGCTGGATTGAAGGCGATGCCCTTGAAGCCATCTATGAAAAGTACGAACACCCCTTGTGGAAGCGCCTCGGTGATCTCGCCACGAAGATGGGTGGTCACGGCGGTATGGACTTCGTCATGCTCTCTCGCATCATTGAATGTCTCCGCAATGGTGAACCTATGGACCAAAACGTCTACGAAGGCGTTTTCTGGTCAGCAGTCACCCCACTTTCCATCGCATCTGTTGCCGAAGGTGGCATGCCTCAGCTCTTCCCAGACTTCACTCGTGGGGACTGGAAGACAACGGCACCTTTGGGCATCATCCAATAAGTAGCTCTCTCTTTATCCTCAATAGCCGTCCATGCTTCATGGGCGGCTATTTTTATCAGTTGCGGTCCCGTTCCGTGCGCCTGCTCTGACTTGATCAACGCTAGCACACGAGTACAATCTCATCCCCATGAGTACCCTATCATCTTACTTTTTAGCGGCACGACCGAAGACTCTCTCTGCCACGCTCATGCCAGTTTGGGCAGGCTGCCTGATTGTGCAAAAGATGACAGGAACGTGGGACTTGCCCTTGGCCGTCTACACCGTGCTCTGCACCATGTGTCTGCAGATTGCCTGCAATCTCTTCAATGACGCCATTGATTTCACGAAGTCAGCCGACACTAAAGCTCGCGTGGGTCCCAGACGAATGACGGCAACTGGCCAACTATCATCGCGCCAAGTCACCATCGGGGCTCTTGCCTTTCTTGTGCTCGCCTGCCTCCTTTCTATTCCTCTCATCCAGGCGCAAGGTTGGCCAATTTTGGCAATAGGCATTCCCTCTCTATTCTTTGCTTACGGCTACACTGGAGGGCCCTACCCTCTGGCCTATAATGGACTGGGTGAAGTTTTCGTCATTCTGTTCTTCGGTCTCGTGGCTGTCCTAGGAACAATCCTCGTCCAAATTGGGACAAGTGCCATGGTTCCAGGTTCTGAGGAACTCACCACGCTCAGCGTTTACAACGCAGGGTTTGTGATTGGGATTCAATGTGGCTTACTCTGCGCCGTCATGATCTCGGTGAACAACCTCCGTGACCGCAAGGAAGATTCTACGACTGGCAAAAGGACTCTTGCCGTGCGCCTCGGCGATGCGCGCGCTCGACGTCTCACGCAGTCCTTCATCGTGGCAGCCTACATCACCCTGCCTACAGCCTACAGAGCTCTTCAAGGCGTCGATTTTTCTAAGATCTGGTGGCACTGGATTCCTGCTGTTCTTTTGGGAATTTATCTCATGCGTTGCATCCAGAAGACTCCTGCTAACGAAGCTATGAATCGAGTCTTAGCTCTTTCGTCGATTCACCTCATCGTATACTTCCTCACCTACACCTTTAGTTAAAGGAGTCGAGGAACAATCCTACAATTTTCTGATAGATTTAATCCCAGTTTAGCGTAGGTATATAGGAATGTCCCTCTTATCTCGTTTAAGTTATTGTCTCCTTCCTTTGGGTCTTTTGGCGTCTTGTTCTCAAAAACCTCAAAGTGAAATTCCGATCGGGACAATTACGACTTTACAGGAAGGGACTGTCATCCGCGTCCGTGAAGTGAAGGTTGACGTGAAGGAACAGCAAGATGGAGCCTTCGCCAACATGGCAGGCAGTGCGGCAGAAGCCCTCACGCCAGGAATCATCGCTACAGGTACTTCCAAATTTGCCTCGGCAACAGGCAACATCATGGATACGCGAGTTAACCAGGAAACCTATCTCCGAGTCCGTTTGCAAATGGACGGGACCAATGAGCTCATCGAGGTGTTCCAAAAACAACACCCAGACATTAAGTTCAAGGTAGGTCAGAAAGCCGTCATTACAAAAGGCAGTTCTCCTGGTAACGTCTGGCCTGACTAAAACTTAAAAAGGGGTACTACCATTTCAGTGGTACCCCTTTTTCTATACTTTATTTCTGAGCTTCCTTCCCCCAGCGCTTTGCTAACCAAGCGCAAACCATCAACTGCATCTGATGGAAAATCATCAGAGGAAGGACGAGAAGCCCAAGAGCTGATGCAGGGAAAATGACGTTCATCATAGGAATCCCTGTGGCTAAGCTCTTCTTTGAGCCACAGAAAATAATCGCAATTCTATCCTCTCGACTGAACTTGAATCGTTTTGCCATCCATGACGTCAGGATGAGGTTGATAGTCAGAATGACGGCACAGGAAACGACTACCCCCAAGAGCGACAGCGGAGGAACCGTTTTCCACACCCCTTGAACCATGGCATGACTAAACGCAGAATAGACGACGATCCAAATCGTTGTCTGGTCAGTCCACGACGTTATGTTTCGGTGATTGCGCACCCACTCTCCAATCCAGCGCTGAGCAATTTGGCCTAACACGAAAGGGAGTAGAATGATGTAACAAATGTTGATGAATGAATCGGGGTTGAGCCCTCCACCATCACCTGTTGCCGTTACAAATAGCCCCACTAGAAGTGGCGTTACAAAGACGCCTAACAAGCTCGACACAGAGGCCGCACATACAGCAGCGGCGACATTGCCGCCGGCAATCGATGTAAAGGCAATGCTAGACTGCACCGTTGAGGGCAACATGCAGACGTAAAGTAGCCCCATTGTTAGTTCTGGAGTCATTAGGTGTCCCAGAAAAGGGCACAATAAAAGCCCCAAGGCTGGGATCATAACAAAGGTACTAAAAGCAACGAGGCTTTGCAGTCTCCAGTGCATCAAACCGTCTAGTACAGAACGCCTCGACAGCTTGGCTCCATACAGGAAAAACAACAACATCACTGCGCAGTCACCCACGCGACTCACAATGGTGTCCGCCACCCCTCGACAGGGGAAGATGACGGCGAGAATGACACTGATGACAAGTCCGGTCGTAAAACGATCAGACGACGATAAAAGACGTTTCAAAAATCCCATGGCTATCTCTAGGAAAAAGAATCGCCTGTCACAGAGCTGAGACAGGCGATTCAATCAACAACTACGCTCCAAACCGAACCGCATGTTTCTTACTCATCCTCAGGATATCTCCTTCTGAGGGATGCAGGGTTTCGTTAGGATCTGTCACCTTACGATCATTGAGCTGAATAGCCCCTGGGGTGAAGTGTTCTTTTCTCAACACACCATTGGACTTCTTGAGGCCGAAACTTGTTTCCATCAAATAAGCCACAAGCCCCAATGCATTCAGATCAGCAGGCAATGATGCCAATGACACAATAGGAAGATCAGACGAGGCCAAGTCTCGCTTCGAGAAACGGGTTTCCCAGTCAGCTCGAGCTACTGCTGCAGCTTCTGCATTGTGGTAACGAGTCACAATCTTAGCGGCAAGAGTCTTCTTAGCTTCCATGGGGTGAAGACTTGGGTCGCGATGTTCGCCGAGCAAGACAGTGTAATATCTATCCATGAGTTCATCACTGACGCTCATCATCTTGCCAAACATGGTTTCAGGAGCTTCATCAACCCCAACATAGTTGCCGTATGATTTGGACATCTTACGCACACCATCCAAGCCTTCCAACAGAGGCAATGTCATGGCGATCTGAGGAGTAAGGCCTTCTTCTTTCTGGAGGTCACGTCCCACGAGAATGTTGAACAGCTGATCCGTTCCCCCCAATTCCACGTCAGCCTTGATCATGACAGAGTCCCACCCTTGCATCAGAGGGTACTGCAATTCATGAAGACGAACTTCCTTGCCACTATCAACGCGAGTACGGAAGTCTTCGCGAGCCAACATCTGTTGCATCGTGCAACGAGCATTCAACTTCAACACATCGTCATAAGTCATCTTGCGGAACCAATCGCCATTGTAGACAATCTCCGTCTTCGACTTGTCCAGAATCTTGAAGGCCTGCTTCGTATACGTCTCTGCATTGGCCAAAACTTGCTCTCTCGTCAATGGTGGGCGAGTCACGGAACGCCCCGTTGGGTCTCCAATTGTAGCAGTAAAGTCTCCAATCAATAGGATGGCTTGGTGTCCCAACTCTTGGAACTGGCGCAATTTTTCGATAGCGACCGTATGCCCAAGGTGGATGTCAGGGGCCGTTGGATCAACTCCCAGTTTAATACGTAGCGGACGACCTGAAGCGAGTCTTTCCTTAAGTTCTTCTTTACCGATAACCTTGGCTGTCCCAGCCATCAGGATTTCTAATTGTTCTTCAACTGTCATTGCGATTGATCATGTTGCACCATTTCGGTGCTGTGTTTATCTGTTAAAATTTTCTATTTAGAGAGTTTTTCCTGGGCATCTTCAGCAGCGAAGCGCTTGTTGACGAATCGGTTCATCCACAACAAGAAAGCGATGATGATGACGAGCAGCAAGCCACCACCGCCCCACACTAACCATGCCGAGTACGTGCGAGCTAACGTATCACCTCGAGAGGAAGCATAATCCCACCATTTCCAAGCAGCTACTGGATTCCACGAAGTGGGGCTAAATGGCATCACATGCCACACACCCATCTGGGTCATGGCAGGAACATATCCTGCTTCTGCTGCTAATTTCACCCAGTGCAGAGCCGTTTCATCATTGCCGAAACGGGCTTCAAACTGGCCGAGTTCGTATTGTCCCTGCACTGACTGGAATTGGTCG
The DNA here is from genome assembly GCA_964400645.1 of uncultured Akkermansia sp. Lineage (GTDB taxonomy): Bacteria > Verrucomicrobiota > Verrucomicrobiia > Verrucomicrobiales > Akkermansiaceae > Akkermansia. Next base: position 7,390 of record CAYNVM010000059.1, read on the forward strand.
GCTGAGGCCGTCAAAATGCGCCGTGCTTGGTCTACATCAACGGTTCCACCTTCACCCGACTCAAGCATTAAAGCGGCAGATTTAGCTGCTTCGGGATCTCCATAACTTGCCGCCTGAATGTAGTACGCTCTCGCTTGTGGCAAATCAACTTCGCCACCCTGTCCTTGAGCGAGCATATCGGCCAAACGGCGAATCGCATACGCATTTTTCTTCTCAGCGAGCTGAGTAAACCAGTGGCGTGCAAGTTTGGAATCATCCTCCGATGCACCTTCACGACTAGCATCGGTTGCCACTTCAAGCATAGCACCAGGATGCCCTTGGTTTGCCGCTTGAAGAAGACGTTGGCGAGAGGCTTCCTCTTGATGTTCTTCCTTGAGGATGATTCCGAGCAAATATTGGGCGTCAGCATAATTACCATCAGAGGCAACACCGAGCCAGTGCAATGCTGACTTACGATCTTTCTCTGTACCTAGCCCCTTCTCGCACATGATGCCTACCCAAAATGCCGCCTCAGGGTTACCTTTGTCGGCTTCTCGGACATAACCAGCTAGAGCTGTTCGATACCACTCATGCGCAGCTTTTTCATCCGCAGTACAACCCAATCCTCGCTGATACATACTCGCGAGGTGGTAGCATGAGTTCAAATCACCAGCCTCAGCGGCTTTCAAAAACCAGTGGTGGGCCGTTTCTTCATTTCTTGGGAAACTGACACTCCCCATCGTGAAAAACTTGCCAAGGTTCACCATGGCACTGACATCACCTTGCCCAGCTAACTGTTCCAGGCGATTGACGTACAAGCTATTCCACTTCCTAGCTTCTGTATCCTTACCTGCCGCCTCTGCCTGAAGCCATTGCTTCCGCAACTCATCAGGAGTCTGGTTAATCTGAGTCTCTTCGGCTGAAGGCAAGTCCTGAGCGCTGTCAGTGGCTGATACTTCCGTCTGTGCATGCATTGGGAGGGCCGTTAACAACAGCCCTCCCAATCCGATGATCATTAAACCTGTCTTCCGTATGCTCATGCCATCGGATGTTTTTTCTAATTAGTCCTCATTGCGGCGGAAACCCCGGAAACCGCCTTCACGGCGGCCACCACGGAAGCCTCCCTCGCGACGGTCGTTACGGAAACC
>CAYNVM010000060.1:0-8439 GCA_964400645.1 uncultured Akkermansia sp.
GTTCCAACTCATAACATTCGATGATGTCTCCAACTTCGTATTCATTGAAGTCACCGAGACGAATGCCACATTCAAAGCCAGAGCTCACTTCATTCACATCGTCCTCAAAGCGGCGCAATGTGGACATCTTACCGTCAAAGACAGGTTGACCATCACGCAAGACACGAGCTTCGCAATTGCGCAAAATCACACCATCCTTCACGCGGCAACCAGCAGCACGGCCCTTCGGCACCTTGAAGATCTGAAGGACTTCAGCATGGCCTCTAAGTTTTTCACGTGTTTCAGGCTTGAGCAATCCAAGCATGGCATCTCTCACCTGATCGATGAGCTCATACACGATGGAGTAGAGTTTAACTTGCACCCCTTCGCGCTTCACGGTCTTCACAGCGTTGGCTTCCACCTTAACATTGAAGCCAAGGATAATGGCATCAGAAGATGAAGCCAAGAGGACGTCAGATTCTGAAATTGGGCCAGCCGTTGCAGAGATAAGGTTGCATTCAACCTTATCGGACTGAATGTCCATAATGGCGTTTCTAATAGCTTCAACAGAACCCTGAACGTCCGCCTTAAGGAAGATGTTGAGTTTAGGCTTCTGATTGCCCTCGCCCATCATGGCCATCACGTCTTCCAAACGAGATTTACGAGGAGCCGTCAGACGAGCCTGACGAAGTTCAAGTTGGCGTTCTTCCGCTAACTTCTTCGCTGCTCTATCACTTTCCATTTCGACTAACTCATCGCCCACATTAGGCGTTTCAGAGAAGCCAACGATTTCCACAGGCATCCCAGGACCAGCAGCCTTAACTTTCTGACCTTTATCGTTGGACATGTTGCGAACTTTACCTGCGTAAGGACCACAGATAAAGGACATGCCCGTCTTGATGGTGCCACTCTGGACGATAGCCGTTGCAGAACAGCCTCTGCCAGGTTCCACGCGAGCTTCAATGATAGAGGCACGGCAGTTAGCCTTCGGGTTAGCCTTCAATTCAAGGACTTCAGCTTGCAAGACAAGGAGGTCAAGCAAGTCGTTGACGCCAGTGCCAGTCAGAGCAGACAACTCAACGCAGTCAATATCGCCACCCAATGAAGAAGGAACCAATCCTTCTTCCATCAGTTGAGCCATCGTGCGCATGGGATCTGCGGCAGGAAGGTCACACTTATTGATGGCTACAATGATAGGCTTCTTTGCATTCTTCGCATGGTTAATCGCCTCACGAGTCTGAGGCATAATCCCATCATTGGCTGCAACAACAAGAACAACAATATCCGTTACGTCTGCCCCACGAGCACGCATTTCGGTGAAAATTGCGTGGCCGGGCGTATCGATAAACGTTAACGTCTTACCTTCGTGCTCAACCGTATAAGCACCGATGTGCTGAGTAATGCCACCAGCTTCGCCCTGAGCGACTCTAGAATTGCGGATATGATCCAACAAAGTCGTCTTGCCGTGGTCAACGTGCCCCATCACCGTAATAATAGGCGTACGAACCTTCAGGACTTCCTTAGGTTCATCCACCACTGGTACAGGATCGGGTTCCTTGGGTGTTTCAGGTTGCGGTTTAACACCACTTCCCTTTTCACGCTTTTCACGTTCAAAGACAAAGCCAAAGTCAGCGCACAAAGCACTTACCGTATCCGCTTCCAACAAGGTCCCTGGGTTTGCAAAGATACCCATTGGGATCAAATTCTTGATGATGCGGAAGGATTTCTGCCCCATAGCAGTGGCCAAATCAGCAACTGTCACGGGCGTTTTAAGGTTGATCACACCTCCAGCTTCCACCGTCGTTGTAGGAGTCTTTTCAGCAACGGCAGGCTTTTCTTCAGGTGCGGCAGTTGGAGTTTCTTTTTGAGCAACAGGCTTCTTTTCCTGTTGTTCAACGGGCTTAGCCTTCGTCTTTTTCTTACTAGAAAGAAGATCAAGAGCCTGCTTCTTTTCTGGACTCTTCGTTGCTGTAGTTTTCTTTGCTACAGGTTTTTCTTCAGGTGCAGGCGAAGCCGGTTGTACCTTACGTGTCCTCTTAGGCTTGGCTCCTATCAGATCCAAGACCTCTTTTTTCTCTTCTTCTTTCTTATCCGGCATAGGCATCTAAATCTGTTCTGTTATTGAAATTGTTCCGTCGTTCCTGATTTACTGATTGTTGGCTTCGCGAACCTTTCTCATTACTTCCTCTGCCTCTTCGTGAGAGAGATTGAGGTTTTCAGAGATGTCCTCTGCGTCAAATTCATTCAGCACAGCAACAGTAGTTCCACCCATAGAGACTAACCCTAAGGCAATCTCTTCTGAAATACCCAACTGTTCGCTCAATGCCTTGGCAGCATCTTCTAGCTGTTTGTTCACATCAGCCTGTGGGTCATAGGTGCGGACCTGTACGTCCCATCCCAAAAGACGGGATGTCAACCGAGCATTCTGACCTCTGCGACCAATAGCTCGGGATAAATCGTTGGAATCATTCACAATCACCAATACTTCCTTCTTACTAGCATCAGCTGTAATTTCTCTAGGAACTACAGGCGATAAAGCAGCACGGACAAATTCGATTGGATCTTCAGTCCACTCGATCACGTCAATGCGCTCTCCTCCGATTTCGGTTTGAATATTCTTAACACGTTGACCGCGAACACCAACACAGGCACCCACTGGATCAACGTTAGGATCATTGCTGACAACAGCAACTTTCGTACGGAAACCTGCTTCGCGAGCGATACCGCGGATCTCAACGGTACGGTCTTGGATCTCGTTTACCTCAGCTTCAAAGAGGCGACGGACAAGATTGGGATGACTGCGAGACAACACCACTTCGGCACCCTGAGCATCATTCTTCACTTCCACAATGTAGAAGCGCATCTGATCCCCTTCAGCATATTCTTCGTTAGAAACGCGTTCTCTTTGAGGCATCACTCCGTCAAATCTTCCCAGGTCAACGGTAAGATTTCCTCGTTCATAACGACGAATCTTCCCTGAGACCAACTCGCCAGCGCGATCCTTAAACTCTTCATACAGCATCACCTTTTCGGCATCGAGGAGCTTCTGAAGAAGGGTCTGTCGCATTGTTTGATAAGCAATACGACCAAACTCCTTAGGAGTCACATTCGCTTCAACCATATCGCCGACTTGGGCGTTGGCTGAAATTCTCTGAGCTTGAGAAAGAGCTACTTGATTATAACCATCTTCAACCTTCCCGTCCTCAACGACACGAAGGGTTGCATAGATATAGACAATTCCTTTAGCCAAATCAGCCTTTGCACGCAAATAATCAATGCGATTAGCATAGGGCTGCATCTTCTTGTATGCTGATACGTATGCATTTTCGAGAGCCGTCACAATCTTTTCAGGGGGCAACCCACGCTCGCGTACGTAATAATCGATCAGAGATTTGATTTCGTTGGCCATTTGCAGAAGGACTTAACTGTTCTTGTAGAGACAAAAAAGAGCGGGCATTGACCCGCACTTCATTGTGATTCTCGGAGTTTGTTCAACAGATACTATAATACCTAACTACCAATATGACAAGCACTATTCGGTTTCACCCAAGGCAAATCGACAAACGTTGTATTCTCTCATTTTACCTCAAGTCTATCCCTCAAAATTGGGGATATTGATTCCTAATTAGGTAAAATGAAGACGTTCTGAGAAGGTCTTAGAACTGCGTAAATCCGCAGTTCTCGTCTGGAGATTCAGCTAGGGCTGTAAAATACTCCGAAACATCGGGTAAGCTATCCCAGCATTCTCTAGAAAAATCAATGGGGACTTTCTTGAGACAAGCTAAGGCAAAGGCATCCCCAGGTCGCGAATCCAACTCCAAGAGTTTGATTTCATTGCCCTCATGAGAACGCTCAAAAACCATTCTCGTTTGGAACTTCTCATCAACGCATGAAACAACGGAAACACGTTTAAGCTTTCCTCCAAGACCATCAACAAGGTCAGACATCAGTTGATGAGTTAGGGGTCTAGGTGATGATTCCCCCACCAAGGTAACAAGAAGGAAGGCTCCCACAGCCGGATCAATAAAGATCACTACAATTTTGCCACTCTTGTCTTCTGGAGCAAGAAAGGTGGCACAGCCAGCCGGAGTTGGCATGAGAGCGGCAATTCGCACAGTGAGAAAAGCTCGGTAATAAGATTCCATAGGCTCAGGAATGCAAAAATTAGACTATCTCCGGCAAACAAGCTTGCTCTCTTTTACAGGAGAGCAAGCTTGTAAAAATACTTAGTGCTTCTTGTAAGAATTGGCAACACGGACGTACTTTTCAGCCCACGCATGATTGCTTTCACGAGAGGCAGGTCCCAAATCCTTGCAAACCTTAGCAGGAGCGCCGAGGACAAGAGAGTTGGGAGGAATAACAGTTCCTTTAGTGACCAGAGCGTGAGCTCCAACTACAGAACCTTCACCAATCACAGCACCATCCAGAACAATGGATCCCATTCCAATGAGGACATTGTCTTCTACGGTGCACGCATGAAGGATAGCGCCGTGACCAACGGTCACATAATCGCCCACAATGCAACCAAAGTCGTCAGCAACATGCAAGCAGCTGTTGTCTTGAATGTTAGAATGTTTACCGACGACAATTTTATTGATGTCGGCTCGCAACGTAACATTGTACCAAATACTAGCCTCTTCACCAATCTCCACACGACCAATCAAATCTGCACTCCCCGCAATCATAGCGGAGGGATCAATACTTGGAGAGAACTCCTGATATGCTTCAATAGCCATACCTGAATCCTTACCTACTCATTCACCTCAAGGCGAGTCTAAAGATAGGCACCACACGAGTTCTTTCAAAACTCCCCCTCTAAAAGACAGCAAAACCACCTCTGCAACAAAAGCAACAGAGGTGGTCTGATGTAAATAGGAAATCCTTTAGGACTTAGTATACGTCACGCTGATAACGCTTTTCCTTACGGAGATCAGCGATGTAGGCCGTTGCGTCTTCAGTCGACATATTGCCAAACTTTTCAGCAACCTTGACCAGAGCTGCATCCACGTCCTTAGCCATGCGAGAAGCATCACCACATACGTAGAAGAAGGCACCTTCTTGAAGCCACTGCCACAAAGTTTCTCCTTCTTGTTCCATCAGGTGCTGAACATAAACCTTCTGAGCTTGATCGCGAGACCATGCCACAGAGAGTTTGAGTTCGCCTGCTTCCACAAGAGCCGTCAGTTCTTCTTCATAGCAGAAGTCTGTTGCCTTGTATGGATTACCAAAGAAGAACCAGTTTTTGCCTGTTGCCTTAGAAGCATGGCGTTCTTCGAGGAATGCGTGGAAAGGAGCAATACCAGTTCCAGGGCCAACCATGATCACTGGCTTAGATGAATCTTCAGGAAGTCTGAAGTTCTTGTTGCTGTGAACGAAGACACGAGCCTTGTCACCAGGTTGCAAGCGATCTGCCATGAATGTTGAGCACACACCACCACGGCGACGATCATTCGTCGTGTATCTAACAGCGCCAACACAAAGATGAACCTGACCAGGATGTGCATTGGGGCTAGAAGCAATGGAGTACAAACGTGGAGCAATCTTCTTCAAGATAGAGGTCAATGCTGAAGCATCGCTCAGTTGAGCTGGGTAATCTGTTGCTAAATCGAGCAAGTCTCGACCCCAGCAGTAATCGCTGATCTTGTCCTTATCACCAGAATCGACCAATGCTTGAAGATCAGGATTGCCAGAAACAGCAGCCCACTTCGTAAGGATTGGCTTAGACAACCCCGTGATATCGAAACTATTGATAAGGGCATCACGAAGCGTCACAGAACCGCCTTCAGGAGATTCAACAGTCTGGTCTGCTGACAGACCGAGCTTAGCAATCAGAGCATCTACCAACTGAGGATCGTTTGTTGGGAGCACACCCAGTGCATCCCCAGTCACATATTCCAGACCTGAGCCTGTGAGATCGAACTCGATGTGAATGGTTTCTTTGGGGCTACCTTCACCTGTCAGTTTTTTAACCCCAAGAACAGTGGCAGGAAACGGATTCTTTTTGCCGTATGGTTCGGTTGTCATGGATTTTACAATTGTTGAAATCAGTTCGTATTACCAGCGAATAGCAGCTGCAGCCCACGTCAAGCCAGCACCGAAGGTTACCATGATAATGTTATCGCCCTTCTTGATCCGACCTTCTCGATGAGCTTCGTCCAAAGCAATAGCACAAGCCGCAGCAGAAGTGTTACCGTACTTATGCAAGTTAACGAAAACCTTATCTTCGGGAATGTGAAGACGAGATGCGACAGCATCAATGATACGCTTGTTGGCTTGGTGAGGAATGATCAGAGAAATATCATCAGATGTAAGACCTGCTCGGCGAATAACAGTTTCAGCCGATGTCTTCATGTGCGTAACTGCGTGACGGAAGGTTTCATTCCCTCTCATCACGAGAGTTGATAAGCGTTCGTGTGCATTTTCCGTTGTGATTGGGCATGCAGAACCGCCACCAGGAATTTGGAGCAGACTATGCAAGGAACCGTCAGTTCCAATATCCGTTGCCAAAATAGCGCCATCATCAGGTCCTTCTGCACGACGAAGAATAGCAGCACCAGAGCCGTCACCAAAAAGAACGCATGTGGAACGGTCTTCCCAGTTAACCACTGTTGAAAGTTTTTCAGCAGCAATAATCAAAGCTGTACGGCACTGTCCTGTACCAAGATACTGAACAGCCGTCTTCATTGCATACATGAAGCCAGAACATGCCGCAGAAATATCAAAGGCAATGGCATTCTTTGCTTTAAGATTATCTTGGACGTAACATGCCGTTGATGGAGTAAACGTATCTGGCGTAATCGTCGCAACGATAATTAGATCCAAATCTTCTGCAGTAATTCCTGCATTCTCGAGAGCATTGCGAGCAGCATTCGTCGCCATGTGCGACGTAAATTCACCAGGAGCAGCAATGCGTCTTTCTTCAATCCCCGTTCGTTCAACAATCCATTCATTGGACGTCTCTACCATCTTTTCCAAATCAGCATTGGTAAGCCGACGTTCTGGAACATATGATCCAGTTCCAATAATGGCAACGGGCAATCTCTTAAATGGGGTGGTTGATTGGGCTTCCATAGCAACAATTTGTATCTTCAGCGACTAGTTGCAGAACCGCAACGTGCGCTAATCTTACTTAATGAGGTATCAGATAGCGAGAAGAAAACACTCACCATAAAGTTCCCTGCCCTCCACTTGATGGAGTCGCTCCTATTTTTTCATAGGCTGAGGGCATTGCTATACGACCTCGTGGAGTTCGCGAAATATAGCCCTGCATAATTAAAAATGGCTCGTGAACATCCTCTAAAGTTGAAGCATCTTCACCAACAGCTACAGCCAAAGAGGCCAATCCGACGGGTCCTCCGTTGAATTTATAAATCATTGCTTCAAGGAGTCGCTTATCCATTTCATCTAAACCATCAGCATCAATTTCAATCATGCCTAATGCTGCAATAGCCGATTCAGCAGTAATAACTCCTCCTCCTTTTACCTGCGAATAATCGCGCACCCACCTCAACAGCGAGTTAGCGACACGAGGAGTTCCTCGGGACCGCAAAGCAATTTGACGGGCGCCTTCTTGCTCAATAGGAATATCCAACAGGCCTGCAGACCGGATGATGATCTGACAGAGTTCATCTGTCGTATAATAGTCCAAGCGGTTAACTAATCCAAAACGGGAACGAAGCGGACTCGTCAACATACCAGCACGCGTCGTGGCTCCCACTAAAGTGAATTTGGGCAGATTGAGTTGAATGGAGCGAGCATTGGGACCTTGGTCGATGATGATATCGAGTCGGAAGTCTTCCATAGCAGGATAGAGATATTCCTCGATGGCAGGATGCAAACGGTGGATTTCATCAATGAATAGAAGATCCCCTTTCTCAAGGTTCGTCAGTATACCCGCTAAATCGCCAGCCTTTTCAATCTGGGGCCCAGAAGTTGTGTGAATCTTATGCCCCACGGCATTCGCTATAATATTAGCTAATGTCGTCTTTCCTAAACCTGGAGGGCCACTCAACAAGATATGATCAAGCACGTCACCGCGTTGGCGAGCTGCCTCAACCATAAGCAACAGGCGCTCCTTGATCTTCTCCTGCCCACAAAATTCACTGAAAGCTGGAGGTCTCAATGATAAATCAAACGAAGTCGTCGGAGCTTCTGTCGTGCGCGTGTAAAATGATTCACCCATTCCTTAGCCAGGAAACAAACGATTAGGCGCCACGTCAAGTGACAATTTCCTCCTCATTCTCAGCCCGTACTCTCTCTATCCTACTATAGAATCAGAGAAATTTGCTTCAGAATGAGAAATTCTGATTGCCAGCCTGCCAATTTGCGTGTAGTCTTCCCTCGCTTTCCGCTAACACTGTAATTTTAACGGGCAGGTGTCAGAGTGGTCGAATGAGCACGCCTGGAAAGTGTGTGTACTGGAAACAGTACCGAGGGTTCGAATCCCTCCCTGTCCGCCAT
>CAYNVM010000061.1:0-8255 GCA_964400645.1 uncultured Akkermansia sp.
AGGCTTCCTGGGTAGGAATGGATTGATGATCCTGAGGCGTTCCGAACTTTAAGGGCGACTCGTGCGGATTAATCAGAGGTACAGGTGCAACTGATCTAGCAGTTGGAGAACCATTCTGATTCGTATCTCCAGATGCTTGATATTCCTTGCTGAAAAATTGGCGTAATGGACCAAATGCTTGCCAATCCGTATCACCAGTCTTGAGAATAAGAGTCGAATCGTTGATCGTCTTATCATTCCACAACGCATAAAGTCCTTCCAAAGATACGGGACCAAGAACTCCTCCATCGAGCGAATAGTAAAATTCAGACATACCCTTCGAATGTGTTAATAGTTGTTCTGGAAAATCTGATAATTCGTCAATATGACTAATGCTATTAGTTCACACTTAGCACTTTCCTATCTTCTATCAACATTTTTCGATTAGAAAGAATATGCCCCTCTCTTTTTTATAGGAATTCTACTAATTGAATGGAACTAAACAGACTATCAGAGAAGTTTCCTCTTGAAACGTCTGTTTAATAAGATCTATTCTTGGATAATGAAACGAGGACTCGCCATCCTGATTATTTTAATCATCGCTCTTCTTCTGGGACTTCGCATGGGAACTCCTACCAACAATGATTCTGAGGCACCATCTAGCGTTGCCACAGAATCTCCTGCATCACCCGCTGAAGATTAATCCACAGTAGAGCATCTTCGCCTTTGCTCTACCAATTCCGAGCGGTGCCTATCTCTGGCACCGCTCGTTTTTTTGTCACGCTCATTCCTACTTTTTTTCACATTGTCCCTTTGAAGAACTCATGGTGATTGACGACAATTCCTAGATGACTGATGAGCAATCTACGGGGAATGTGTCATACAAGAATGAAGAGTTGTTCGATAATTCTAGGAATGTCTGTATGCCTGGGATTGTATCCTTGACCTCTCAAAAAGAAATGAGCATCGTAAAGGATAATATGGAAGCTAACCTTGGAAATTCCTCATCTATCATTCCCAAGAAGAATCTCATCCCGTTTATTCTCTTGGTTTCGTGCTTTGCCCTTTGGGGTCTGCTCAATAACATGACCGACAACTTGGTCCCGTCATTTGCCAAGATCTTCATGATCGACGCTGTGGAATCATCCAAGGTTCAAATTGCCTTCTATGGAGCTTATGCCGTATTGGCAATTCCTGCGGCTCTCATCATCAAAAAATACTCGTACCGTGCAGGGTTGCTCGTGGGCTTGGGATTCTACATGCTGGGAGCATTTGGCTACATCCCTGCAGCAATGATGCAAAGCTACGAGCTGTTCCTGATTTCCATCTTCGTGTTGGCTTGTGGTCTGTCTGTGTTGGAAACCACTTGCAACCCCTTCGTTATTGCTTTGGGTAGTGAAGAAACAAGTGTCCGCCGTCTTAACTTTGCACAAGCTTTTAACCCCGTGGGATCTCTCACGGGTATTTTCTTGGCTAAATACCTCATTTTGAGCCACCTGAACCCTGCTGGTGTGGCAGAACGTCATAGCATGGCTCCTGAACAATTGGCTGAGATCCGTGATACTGAACTTTTCTGGGTTTGCACGCCATATGTGGGGCTCATTGTTGTCGCTGCTCTCATCTGGCTTTTCTTCTTCTGCCGCAAGGATCTTGCCGAACAAAAAGAAGAAGGTGCAGGTCTTGAGTTCGTCAAATCTCTCAAGACTCTCTGTTCTCTACCTCGATACTATTGGGGTGTCATCACCCAGTTCTTTTATGTGGGTGTTCAAATCACGGTGTGGACATGGACTATCAAATACGCCATGGCCGTATTCCCTGGCATGCAAGAAGCAACAGCTGCTGACTATTACCTGTATGCCATTCTACTCTTCATTGCATGTCGATGGGTCTGCACAGCTCTGATGAAGGTCTTCAATCCTGCTTCCATGATGGCCATCTTCGCTGCTGCTGCCCTACTCTGTTGCTTCGGTACTATTTACCTGCCTGCCAACTACTCGATCTGGACTCTCGTGGGCATCTCTGGATGTATGTCCCTGATGTTCCCGACCATTTACGGTATTGCTCTCCGCGGACTCGGTTCTGCTCTTAAATTGGGTGCAGCTGGACTCATCATGGCTATCCTCGGCGGTGCCGTAATCACCCCTATCATGGGTTGGGTGATCGATAGCCAAAAAGTCAGCCGCGAAGTTCGTTACTTTGAAGAACGACTTAATCCTTACATGACTCAATTGGAATCGCTCGACGCCAACCGCTCCATCTCGTCCAAGATGGTGGCTGTTTACCGCATGTCGACAGATGAGGATAAGGAAACGCAATTGGCCTACAGCCGAGCCCTGTCAACCTTCAAGCAATTATCCACAAAGGCTGTAAATGATGAGGAGTTTATCAATGCGATTCATACTCTTCCCTCCTGCGCTCACGTAACATCTGAAGGAGCTCAACGCATCAGAGAAAACTTGAAGCGTCTCCCAGCTGAAATGTCGGACTTCCAGGTTGCTAGGTACCTCCCCATGCTCCCAGCTTTTGCGGAACTCAATGCTGATCAAACAGAACTCTTGGATCAGCTCATTAACATGCCAGCTATGGACATGGAAACCTTCAAGGGAAAGAATCAAAAGTTTGCAGAAGAATCCATCCGCACATCCTTCTACATTCCCGTATTCTGCTTCCTCGTCGTCCTGCTCTATTCTTTGGCTTTCCAAAAAGTTCATCTAAAAGATGAAGAGCTCGCTTGACATGCTCCACAACTGCTACACCATAGCAAGCAACACCATATTTAACCAATATCGGTAAACCCTTTCCAACATTCGTTGAAAACTATGAATCATACACTCCCAACCGTGGGGATCCGCCCCACCATTGACGGCCGCCGTCAAGGCGTTCGCGAGTCTCTCGAAGAACAAACCATGAACATGGCACGCAGTGCCGCTCGTTTGATTGAATCTACTCTTCGCCATGCCAACGGCGAACCTGTTCGTTGTATCATTGCAGACACGACCATTGGTGGTACGGCTGAAGCTGCTATGTGCGAAGAAAAATTCCTCGCTAACAACGTAGGTCTTTCCCTGACGGTCACTCCCTGCTGGTGTTATGGCAGTGAAACGATTGACATGAACCCATTGCGTCCTAAGGCTGTTTGGGGCTTTAATGGCACTGAACGTCCTGGTGCTGTGTACCTTGCAGCAGCTCTTGCCGCTTACAACCAAAAGGGCCTTCCTGCTTTCTCTATCTATGGTCACGACGTTCAAGATGCTGATGACGAATCCATCCCTGCTGACGTCGCTGAAAAGATCCTTCGCTTTGTCCGCGCTGGTCTCGTTGTCACCGATATCCGTGGCAAGTCATACATGTCCTTGGGCGGAACGGCTATGGGCATTGCTGGTTCTATCGTTGACCAAAGCCTCTTCGAAAACTACCTCGGCATGCGTGTACAAGCTGTCGATATGACGGAACTCCGCCGCCGTATGCAATTGGGCATTTACGATGTTCAGGAATTCCAACTCGCCATGTCTTGGGTGAACGATCACTTCATCATGGGCGAAGACCGCAACTCGGAAGAACGCAAGAAGTCTCCTGAAGAAAAGAAGCGCATCCTCCGCGAATGCATTCTGATGACCATGATCGCTCGCGACATGATGCAAGGAAGCAAAGTTGTACGCGAGATGGGATTCGTCGAAGAAAGCATGGGCTACAATGCAGCTTTGGGTGGTTTCCAAGGTCAACGTCACTGGACCGACTTCTACCCCAATGGCGATACGATGGAAGCTCTCCTCAACAGCTCCTTCGACTGGAATGGTCCTCGCAAGCCAATGCCATTTGCTACAGAAAACGACTCCCTGAACGGCGTTTGCCAGTTGTTGGGTCACCAACTCACGGGTAAGGCTGCTATTTTCGCAGACGTTCGTACCTACTGGTCACCAGATGCTGTGAAGCGTGTCACGGGCTACACGCCTGAAGGTGCCGCCGCCAATGGCTTCATCCACCTCATCAACTCTGGCTCAGCTGCTCTCGATGGTTCCTGCGCCATGACTGATGCCGATGGCAAGCCAACGATGAAGCAACACTGGGATGTCACCACTGAAGATATCAACAAATGCATGGAAGCCACAAAATGGTGCCCTGCTATTGATGAATATTTCCGTGGGGGCGGTTTCTCTTCCTGCTTCCTCACCAAGGGTGGCGTACCTTTCACCATGCTCCGTATGAACGTTGTTAAGGGTCTTGGCCCTGTCCTCCAACTCGCTGAAGGTTGGAGCGTTGAGCTTCCTGAAAACGTTCACGACATCCTTAACAAGCGCACTGACCCATCTTGGCCAACCACATGGTTTGCCCCACGCATCACGGGTAAGGGTGCCTTCAAGGATGTCTATTCAGTTATGGCTAACTGGGGCGCTAACCATGGTGTCCTCATCCATGGCCACATTGGCGCTGATGTAATCACATTGGCCTCTATGCTCCGTATCCCTGTTTGCATGCATAACGTTGAAGATTCTCAAATCTTCCGTCCATCGGCTTGGGCTGCTTTCGGTATGGAACCCGAAGGTGCTGACTACCGCGCTTGTGCTGCTTACGGTCCTATGTACGGTAAGTACTAATTTTGAATCCGGCTTCCTTTGATAGGGAGTCGGATCTCATCCACTTTCCCTTGGTCGACTAGTTCTATCTCCTGTGAGCTATCGTCCTTTGGGAAAGTGGATCTTTTCTCTCTGACTTTTATTCTTCCCATGTTTGTTCTTTGTCTTGATTGCGGAGCAACGAATGTCCGCGCCATTGTTGTCGATGAGACAGGCCACCTCGTCGCTAAATCATCTCAACCGAATTCGACTGACCCTGGTGCCGAAAACCCAGAATTCCACCAGTGGAATGCCGACCGCATTCTCAGCCAGCTCTCGCAGTGCGCTCAAGAAGCCGTTAAAGGTATAGACCTGAGTCAAATCAAGGCGATCACAATCACGACATTTGGCGTCGATGGAGCCTTAGTCGATGCCCAAGGGGACTTGCTCTACCCGGTCATCTCGTGGAAATGTCCGAGAACTGCTAAGGTGATGGAAGAAGTGGGGCGCTATATCTCCCAAGAAAATCTTAACCGCATTTCGGGCGTAGGAGCTTTTGCTTTTAACACGATCTACAAACTGATTTGGTTGAAAGAAAATCGTCCTGACTTATTGGAGAAAGCCCATGCTTGGCTCTTTATCTCTAACTTGCTTGCCTACCGTCTGACTGGGGTCATGGCGACAGATCGCACGATGGCTGGCACTTCTCAGCTGACTGACATTCTGACGGGAGATTTCTCCGACGAGATTCTCCAAGCCATTGGAATCAGTCGCAACCTGTTTCCTCCCATGGTCGATGCTGGTAAGATCACAGGACATGTCTCTGAAGAAGGTGCCAAGGCCCTTGGACTCCCACTCGTAGGTGTTCCTGTTGTCTCCACAGGGCATGATACTCAATTTGCTGGATTTGGATCTGGTGCAGAAAAGGATCAACCATTTTTGTCCTCAGGCACATGGGAAATTCTCATGGTGCGTTCCGAACACGCCCATTTGAATGCTACAGACTACGCAGCTGGGGCCACTGCTGAACTTGATGCAAACCCAGACCTTCGCAACCCAGGTCTCCAATGGATCAGTTCGGGAATCATTGAATGGGTAAAAGCCACTTGTTTCAAAGGAGAAACCTACGACACAATGGATGCCGAAGCCGCAGCAATTCCTCCTGGTTGTCAAGGGGTGACACTGACACCCAACTTCCTTCCCTCTGACCCTGTGGGCGGTTCTATCAATGGATTAGTCTTAGGAAGAACTCGTGGCCACATATACAGGGCCGCCATGGAAGCTCTCACTTTTCGTTTGAAAACGAACCTTGAACGCCTAGAAGTTGTTGGCGGATTTAAGAGCCGTTCCCTCGTCCTCGTTGGCGGAGGCGCTCGTAACAAGGTATGGACGCAAATGCGTGCTGATATTTTGCGCCTTCCTGTAAAAGTTGCAAAGGTCTCGGAAAGTACGGTCCTGGGTGCCGCTATGTTTGCTTTTTCGGGGGCTGGTGTATATCCTGCACCAGAAGTTGCTCGAGAAGCCTTTGGCATCGAGTACGAAACTTATCTGCCTAGTCCCCAGGCTGAAATTTACCAACATTTTTCAACAATAGCTTAATTACTACACGATCATGTCTCAAGATTGGTCCATCAAACCAGCATTGCCTAACCTAGTTTTCCCATGGGAAAACTACGATCCTCAAACTCCTGAAGAAGTCGCTGAATTCTTTGAGCTACCTGAAATCCAGGTAATCAAGGAACGCATGTGCGACATGGGACGCCGTCTCTGGACGCGCGAATTTGTTGACGGCAATGGTGGCAACTTGTCCGTCCGCGTCTCTAAGGATTTGTTACTCTGCTCACCAACGCTCATCTCTAAAGGCTTCATGAAGCCTGAAGATATCTGCTTGGTTGATATGGAAGGTCGCCAGAAAGCTGGCATCCGCCCCTCAACGAGCGAAGTGAAAACGCACATTGCTATGATGAAGTCAGTTGGTGTGAATGCTTGTATCCACGCCCACCCAGCTCACTGCAATGCCTTCCTCTTTGCTGGCATTGTTCCTCCTTCAGGTATCAACCCCGAAGCCGATATTTTCTTGGGTCACATCGCTTTGGCTCCTTACGGGACGCCAGGATCGCCCGCCACAGCTCAAGCCGTTGCTGAAGCCGCTAAGCAATCTACGGTCGTCTTCATGGAAAACCATGGTGTCATCACAGGCGCACGTCACATCGAAGAAGCATACTGGTTCATGGAAAATGCTGACGCATACTGCCGCATGGTTCTTTTGGCTGCCGGTCACAAGGCTCCGCTTAACCAAGTAGGTGAAGAAGGTGTCCGAGACTTCTTAGCCATTCGTAAGTCTATTGGTTACTCCGTTCCCGAAGGACAGCCTTTGTACAACATGAGCACATTTGCTGGTTATACACTCGGCAAAGCTGGCAAATAATCTCAATTATATCTGACTATGCTTAAAGGTATTTCTCCTCTGATCAGTCCAGAGCTTCTTAAAGTCCTTGCCGAAATGGGGCATGGAGACGAAATCGTCTTCTCTGATGCTCACTTCCCTGCGCACACTTTCAACGATAAAGTTCTTCGCTTTGACGGCATTGCTGCTGACTCTCTTCTCAGTGCAATCATTCCTCTGTTTGAACTGGATTCCTATGCTCCTCCCGTCATCATGATGGAAGCTGTCACTGGTGACTCTCTGGATCCTGAAGTTGAAACTCGCTACCGCAAAGCCTTGAACTATCGTGGGGATGTTCACCGTATCGAACGCTTTGCGTTCTATGAACGTGCCAAGAAGGCCTATGCAGTTGTTGTCACAGGCGAAACTGCTAAATACGGCAACATCATCCTCAAAAAGGGTGTAACGCCTATTATCTAAGATTATTCCCCCTGTTTTCACTGCCTCCTTGTTCTTCATGGGCAAGGAGGCTTTTTTATGCACACAACTTCTACCAATCAGATCAATTGGAGTAACAACTTGTGAACATCAATGGGCCTTTCGAGCAATCCCTCGACGTTGCAAACGATTAGCCAAGATCATGCGAGCATTTTGAATGCGACTATGTTTTTCTTTCAATGGCTCAATCTGTTCAGCAATCAAGGCCACTTGGCCTCTAATATCTGTGAAAAATTGACGATAGTCACAAACCTCTGAACGAGAGATTTGATCCATGACAGGGACAAGTTCGTCAGCCACTGCACTTGGAATCAGTTGAGCCTGTTGCAAAACACGCTTGTAGAGATAGCGACGGATAAACAAAACACCCACTGAATTGATAAACCACAAGGCACACGACACCAAGAGAAGACACACGGCCATGAAGTTCTCTCCTAAAAAGCCAAACAGGTCGGCAAGAATCACAATACACAGGATGAGAATAATCTGAGTTCTCATCCAACGCTCTTGACGCTTGAAGAAATCGTTCAAGCACGACCGCAAACCTATACGAACTAGGGGGAGATAGACTCGATCGCCTATACGTTTTTTATAAACTTCAAGACGTTGTTTGAGCGACTCTTCAGGGAATTCACCTATATCGCACTTGAGGTGGTCCTTAACCTGAGGACGCACATCTTGCCAATGTGTTCGGCAGATGGAAACAAAAGCGTAATTGTATCCATTCACCACCAATTCTATGTCTTCGCGAAGTTGCTCATAGAAACTATAATCGATGAGGAACCCTAAGCGAGGCATCGCTAAGAATCGGCTAGGTGACAAAATAAATCCCATTTGAC
>CAYNVM010000062.1:0-7587 GCA_964400645.1 uncultured Akkermansia sp.
CTCCCGCGCAAAGCAACGAGAAAATGTTTCGGGAGGAGAAGGAAAGCATAGTTGTAAGAATGATGTAGGTAATTATGTGATAGGAAAACATCATGTCAAACTAATTTGAGAACGAAATGCGGAGAGTGGGAATTCTCGGAGAATTCTTACGGAGGAGGGTCATGAGCGAGATGAGAGCGTCAACTGTTCAGAATCCGTGACTTAGAATGACGGAATTGTAAAATTTTAACAAAAATTTATAAATTTTACTTGCTCAGCTAATCTGAATAGTTAACCTAGCCTTACCAAACACCTGACTCACGATGAAGAAATCCAAGAACAGCTCCCTGATAAAAGAGAGTCCAATACCTGAAGAGGCTAAGCGATTAGCGGACTTTGTGATCTACACCCAACGTTCTTGCATTCTCAATTTGTCGCCTGAGTTGAATGGCAATAAAATCTCGTACCCTCAGTTTTTCCTGCTGACGTATTTGGACAACGAGGATTATTTGACGATGTCGAGCATTGCTCGCAAGATGGGGCACTCAACAGCAGCGGCCACGGGAATGGTCGATAAGTTGCAGGAGATGCACTACATCGAACGAACGCAAGCCGCCAATGATCGTCGCAAGATCATGGTAAAGATTACCAAGGCCGGTAAGGAATTGGTAGCCAAGATGCGCAGTAGCATTGCTCGCGATCTGGCAGGCTTATTGCAGAAGCAAGACGAAGAAATGATTCGTCACCTTCCCCAGAGCCAAAGCCACCGCCGTGGGATTCGCCCCTTTCACGGATCAATGGGGCTATAACGGGCTGAGCGTGTCATGAGGGCTAACTAAACGCCCGAAGTGAGCGGATTTTTCTGGACACAGCACCAGAATGTTCAAAAAATGACGGTAAGAAAATACCCTTATCGTTGATATGGAAACGCCCGATTTTCTCGCTCCCCTGCTCCGCTATCCTGGTCTGATTGCTCAGTTCATTGAACGTGTGCCAGGAATTCCTGTATCGACAGACCGCCAAGAAGTGTTGGAACGTCTTGAGCCTATCCATCGAGCAGAGATCGACCGTCTGGGCGTACCGTGGAAGTATTTCCGCCGTGCTGAACAGGTGCACGGTAACAAAGTGGCCCTGGTGGGGGATATCGGTTCCAACTTCCCTGTCGAAGGTGTCGATGGACTTGTTTGCGCAGGCAAAGCTGACTGCATGTTAGGCATTTATGTCGCAGACTGCGCCGCCGTTTGGCTCTACGATACCGTCTCTCATGGGCGTGCTCTATTGCACTCGGGGCGTGCAGGAACAGAGAGCAACATCGTTGCCCAAGGGCTCAAAGCTCTCAAAAGTTTTTGCTATAGCAAACCTGAACAGGTTGTTGCCGTAATTTCTCCGTGCATTCGTCCACCTCATTACGAAATGGACATCCCTGCAAAAATCAAGCAACAGCTCATCGATGCTGGTGTTCCTGAAAATCAAATTTTCGACAGCAATCTAGATACCGCCTCCAATTTGGACCGCTTTTATTCTTACCGTATAGAAAAAGGCAACACTGGGCGCATGCTTGCTCTCTTTGGTCGCGTCATTCCTCACACAACAACCCCTCTCCTTCCCAACTAAAAGGAGGAGTATTCAAGGAAGCCCCTCGCTAAGGAGCAATGCCCTGTGAGTAATGACCTACCCCAATCTAATGAGCCTTCAGAGGATCGCGTCGCCAAAGCGATGTCGCGGATCCAAGAGGAGACCTATTATGAAAAAACTCGCCTGAGTCTATTGGAAGGTCTGGGTAATTGGGAGGACTCTCGTAAATGGGATGAGTTCTATAAGATCTACTGGCGTTTATTGCAGAAAATTGCACTGAACAGCGGCTTGCGTCCCGATGAAACCGGTGAGGTGGTACAAGACACTCTCCTGACAATTGCCAAGCAGTTTAGAGAAGGGGTTTACGATCCTAAGAAGGGATCGTTCAAGTCGTGGCTTGTCCAAATTTGCAAGTGGAAGATTCAGGACCAACTCCGCAAGAGAAAGAAGGAAACGGCAATGCTCCTGTCGGATGATAACACGGAGCTTGCCGAACATCCTCTCAATGCCATTGCTGATGAGCAAAATGACTTTGAGAACAATTGGGATCGTGAACTCACGAATAGTCTGCTCATTGCGGCCATGGCTCGAGTCAAAGCTAAGGTCGCCACAAAGCATTTCCAAATCTACGACTGTTACGTTAACAAAGAGTGGAGTGTCTCTAAGGTCTGCCAGCACTTAGGCGTTTCTGCGCCTCAAGTGTATCTCGCCAAAAACCGTGTCGGGAAGGTTCTGCGCAAGGAGCTAGAAGAGCTCAAAGACCAAATGGACGATCCTCGATTCTTCCAGTAACTCCTGTAAAAGTTTATACTCAGTCTCCTTATTCTGAGACGAATTGTAACTTGGCAACAAAGGGCAACTCTCGCAGCGCCCCATCATAGTCCATGCCAAAGCCGACGAGGAAATCGTTGCCTAATTCAAAGGCCGAAAAGTCCGCGCAGTAATGAGTCGTCTGGCATCCTCTCTTGGTGATGGCAACGGCGGAGAGGACTTGAGCAACTCCTGCTTCTAGGAATTTGTGAGTGATGGTTTGCAGGGTTAATCCAGTGTCCAACACGTCATCCAGAATGAGGACGGAAGATCCCACCGGTAATGGCTCAGAGCCCCCTTCGATAATAACCTCGCCAGTTGATTGAGTCCCCTGATAACTAGATGCCTTGATGTATCTCGTCTCCACAACGCGAGGGAGCTGCGGAAGGAGGAGATCGGCAAAGGGCTTAGCGCCGTCCATCAGCACGACGGCGATCAGTGGCGTGTCCCCACATCGGGAACGTATGTCTGCGGCGAGTCTCTCCACGCCCGCTCTAATGGTTGATTCATCCAGAATTGTTTCTAGGGTGTAGTCAGAGTCGGGCATGGAGATAACGTTCTATTAGTTGGAGGACTGATAGGCTAGATTGGGACCAAATTCAATGGCTAAGCCAGAGCGCACGGCCAAAATCACGCAAGACGACTTTTCGTCTGGAATGCCGAGGGCGGCACAAAGGAGGCGACGATAACATTCCAATTGCTCTTGGTAGCGACTCTTTAGTTCTTCAGGGTCACTATTTTTGTCGGTCTTGAAGTCCATGATCGTGAGGAACCCATCGACTAAAGAAACTCTGTCCGCAATGCCGTAAATGAGTTGCCCATCAATCTTGCCGGCAACGGCCTTTTCTCTCCAAACACGAGCCTCCTGAGCTCCTTCTGGGCGCATGAAGTAGCGTCTGAAATCAGGGCTATTGAAGCTTGGTACAACAAGTTCTTTGACGGAATCAGGCCAAGTAGCCATCACCTCATCGGAGTCGTCGTCCAACCATTCAATTTCTGACAAGCATCGGTGAACATCTGTACCCAACTGCAACGCTTCGGGTGAATACGAGAGCGAGCTCTTCGTTTCGTGTCCCAGTGAAGAAGGCGAAACAACCTTCGCCACCTTTTGCGCTTTCGGAAGTGTCGGCAATGTTTCAACAGGTGTCTCTGCAACAGTCTCAGTCAGAGGACACTTCAGATACCAGTCGGGATCTCCCTCATAATAGGACTCTGGCAAAACGGCATCGCCAAGTGGGCAAGGCTGTTGCTCTAATCCTTCTCTGATACTATTCAAAATATAGGTATGGCCGACCTTGTCTGAATCGTCATCTTGGCTTTTTGGCAAGATGATATAGCAAGCGCGTTTGGCTCGAGTGAGTGCCACATACAGCTTGCAGAACCCTTGGAATTGTTCATTCCCTTCCCATACTTCAAACATCTGATTCATCTTGTCATCCATAGCAATCAGCTCTTTGGCTGGCTTGAGAATCATTTTCTGGACATTACCAGATCCGTCCTCTTCAGAAAGGACATCGAGCATCCTTGAATTGGCAAAAGATGCTTTCCTTTCAGGGAACGGCAAAATAAGGATATCGAATTCTAGCCCCTTGGCTTTGTGCCAAGTCATGATCTGGATTGCTCCATCCACCGCATGTTCGCGTTGAGTCATCGATGAGACAACTTGAAGCCACTCATCCAAATCCCCTCCCTTTGCATCAAACTCATCGGCGTTTTGATTCCAAATCTTCAGCCTCGACATGTCGAACGCTGTAAGGCGTTGTGACTCATCAATCTTCTGAGCTTGAATCCAAGTGCGAATCACTTCTGAGATTCCCCCCATTTCGTAGACTCGATTCCATCGTTTCCATTCAATATCAGGGTCATCCTTAAAGACGTTGTAGGGAGACAACGTCAAGTATTGATAGGCGAGTTGATCATCTGGGTGGTTGAGCCATTTGAAGAATTGCTCAAGTGAGATCCCAAACGTGGAATCCGTTCCCACGGAAACATCAGCTTCAACAACGGCGGGGAAACTTCCTCCTTCTTCAGAGACAAGCCAATCTCTCACATCATCGGCCCTCTTATTCGTCTCTACAAGAATAGCACAGCTCAGTTTCTTGCCATCCTCGTTCACTCGATCAAGCGGGCGTATCTTGTTCAGCAACTCTGTCAGGGCTACGAACGAAAGTTCTGTGTCATCTCGCTTAGCGTCCTTGTTCTGCCACCACATCTGCACACAACCTGACAAACCCTGCAGGTGAGTTGCCGACTGGTGTTGACGGAATTCCCAACGTTTGAGAGCTTCCCCATGAGCACAAGAAGCTGAGTGTGAGAAGCTACAGACTCGATTGACAAAATTAATGATCGCAGGTGCTGATCGATAGGACGTATCCATCGGGAATTCCTGGAAGATATCCTTCCATGGAGAGACCTTGGCGAGATTGTCAAAAATAACAGGATCCCCACCACGCCACTGGTAAATGCTCTGTTTGGTGTCACCTACCACAAAAATACTGCGTGTTTGCTCTGGATCTTGAGCCACTTCATCCAAGAACGGTTCGATCACTTTCCACTGATCATGGCTTGTGTCTTGGAATTCATCGAGCATCCAGTGGTCATACCATCCATCCATGCGAAATCTTAAGTCTTCGATGGCTTCGGATGTTTTCTCGTTGCTGTTGGATAAAAGGAGTCGAGTAACGTCCCCAAACAGCAATTTGCCCTTGGCTCTCACTCGTTTCTCATACAACGCATCGACCTTTTTGATCAGGCTGTAAATACCTTGGGTTCTCGAAGCCAAGTTGAGAATTTCTCGCCTGATATATGCCCCAACGGCATCAAGGAATATCTCCACCCATGTCTCGTCTGGCCAGGTGTAAGTTTTTTTGTAGTAGTAAAAGTCGCAACTTCCACTCAACCAACCATTGATATTTTCTAGGGAGAAAAGAGTTGAAAAAGGAGTTTCGTTCTTCTCCAATTTTCCAACAAATGACTTAACTCCATTATAGGTTCTCTTATCGATTTCGTTGGGGTCTTTCTTCTTGGACTTGGGCCTATCATCTGGATTGTTGGCAAGAATACTCTTTTTGATCAGTTTGATAGACTCATTCAGGGGCTTAGTTCTCGTCCACCACCAGGGTTTGTTTTCTCCCCAGATCTTCTCCTCATTTCCCCATGCATCGGCATCGGGCGTTGTCAAATAGGCCTCATGGAATTGATCTAGTATATCATTGATGGTCCGATCAACTCTCGTTTGCTCCTTCCCCAAGGTTGTCAATTTGAAGACCTCTGAAAAGGCCTTCTTCTCATCATCGTCTGTTTCTGCCTGACTATAGAGTTCCTTTAGGACGTTCTGCCTATCCTCTTTGAGGAGCGTGGGATCTTGTACCATCTGAATGGCGGCAACCCCTAAATCTAGGGACAAGGCTTGCGTCATCCTGGTAAAGAAACTATCCAAGGTGCTCATATTGAGTCGTCCAAGAACATTGATGAGTTTCTTGAGCAAATGACGAAATTCTTCTTGGGTGGGGGTATTCCCTTCCCAAACTCCTGTGACAAGAGCTGGGCAATCACCTTTACCCTTAATGGTGTCGACCACTTCTTCGGCCAGTTTGTCAGCTTTGGCGTGATCGTTTGCCGCCTCAGCTAAGCGAGTAATAATGCGTTCCGTGAACTCGGCGGCCGCCTTGCGCGTAAATGTCAGGGCTATCATACGTTCAGGATCTGCGCCTAAAACTAACAGCGCGATGTAACGTAATGCTAACCGATAGGTTTTGCCAGATCCTGCGGAAGCACTAATCCGCATGCTTGTGCAATGGGCTTTGTTCATTATTCGTCTCCTTTCTTCTGTGTTTGAAATAGTGTTGATACCTTAGCTGGAGCTAGATGGGTAAATGGATCATCCGGGTAAGTCGTACCACCAAAATCCTCACACCATGGCAGATCTGTACCATCGGTACTGAGTAACTTCTCGGTGATCGCTCTTGCCCAAGTGAAAGCTGAATTGATCTTCTCTTCAGAAAGATCCTCCCAAACTTGGTAGCCACTATTATCCTGATCCAGTGGTAAGTTGAAATAAGAGGCTCGAATATCATCAATAGCTAACCCCGATTTCTTAAAATTCTCGGCCACGGCTAAAACGTACAAGGGGAGTTGAAGCTCGGTCCATCTCTTATAGACCGTCTTACTCTTCTCTTCCTCTTCCATCAATGGGAGATAGGGGAGCTCGGTCATGAACTTATCAATTTTTGCTCCCGAGACTTTGTCGATGTGCTTTTCTTGAGGAGTCTTGGCCTTCTTCGACGTCTTGAAATCGACTACTCGTAAAAGGTGAAAAGCAGGATGATACTCGATTCTATCAACGCGCATCTTGATATTCACAGGGAGATCATTCCATGCCTTCCATAGGATATCGTGCTCAGTAGTTATAACCTGCCACCCCTCGTCTAATGCTTCCAAATGACCATCAACCAGGACTTTGAGTCGACGAGATAAGTCGTCGAGTTGGAGCATGACTGGCAAGGTCAAGTGTTCCCCATAATTTCGCTTGAAGTCACGTTCTATGCCCTTTTGTAACTCCTCTAAAAGTATCCTCTCGTCATAGACCTTAAACAGATCGCCATTAGGCCCCAGGCGTTCAGCACAGGCATGAATATGAACACCTATCTGTGCTTCATTGAGCTCATGTTCTAGGACAAGTTCTTCCATGTGATTGACCCGTTGAAGCCAGAATCGCCGCGGACATCTGAGGAAGGAGGCGTAGGCTGAGGGAGAAAAGTTGACGTGCTGCCCTTCAGCCACTCGCTTCGCCCATGGATTCTCGGCGCTAGGAATCGCAATGGGGCGGTTACCTGCCGAACGTGAAACTTTGTGACCGACATCAGGAACTGATCGGAAGAGCTTAAGTGCTCGCTGCGGCAACTCGGCTTCACTACATTTCATCAGGAGTGAGGAGGGAACACATGAGTCACCTGACGGTTTTACTTTGGAGACAAATATTCTCAGACCTCCCGAATGGCGACGGGACTCGATGAGCCCCTTGAACAGGAAGGCATCTTTTCTGACACGCGAGGCCCGATTCCTCAAATGCAGAGCACTTCTCAGATGATCCGGGAGAAGCGCATCTTCGACGTTTGTATCAGGCACGCAACCTTCATGCATCCCTGTGAGGGCAATGTAGTCAGCTCGCTCAAAGGAAAGTTCAAGCCAGTCTTGCATGATCAAATCACTGTCGTCGCGGTC
>CAYNVM010000063.1:0-7573 GCA_964400645.1 uncultured Akkermansia sp.
AGCTTCCATCGGCGTCGAGAGGGACAAAACCGCCATCGTGAAAGAAGCTCGTGTTTCCAATCCACGTATAGATGCCCCCCGAGTAGGTCGTGCCGTCGTACGTTGTTGTTTCTGAACGAGCAGGAAGACCCGACAGAGCAAGGATTATGAAGAGATACAGGTGACGAGGGAGATGGAGCTTCATAAATGATTATGTTATTGAGTTTTACCGTTTCCCAAGCTGCTCGGAGGACGAGTCGGCTCGGGGATATATTGGAGAAGCTTGTCGCGTCAATGGGGCTGCATCAAGGTGCTAATACGTCGGCTTGTGTCTTAATGAAGACGAGGCGGAGAGAGCAGGTTAAGGGCGTCAGCTTAGCTTGACGCGGTGGAAGGGATGTGTGAAGATGGGTCTAATGAAGAAACGCTTGAGAAAGAAGTATCGCATTGGTGAATTCCAAGAACTTTGCTTTGAAATTTCGTGCGAGTTCAATGCTCCTTGTGATAGTGCAGAATACGTTCATTTCTGCGATCATTTCATTCAGGAAGCCATTGAAGCCAATGGATTGGTATGCAGTGGACTGTTAGCACCTTCCGTCAATTTGAGTGCCTACATCAACGGGCGAGGCAAGACGACCGAAGCTCAGCGCGAAGCCGTGTTGGCCTGGTTGGAAAAGACAGAAGGCGCCGCCAACATCAAGGTGAGCGAACTTCACGACGCTTGGTATAACTAAGCGTAGCAGTTAGATAGCCACATTGAACGGAGGGACATGAATCGACTCATCTCATGGCGAGTTCTTCTCGTCATCCTCTTTTTCTTACTCTACGAGAGTGGGCTGACATTGTTTCAGGTTCCTCTCGGCGACGGAACAAAAGCGCTCTGTTTCGAGAGCATCTTCCCCGTCGATGCTGGCTATATGAGCCTAGTTCCTCATCGGATGATCTGGGCTCAGCAAGACGCAATTTTATTGGGGGATAAAGCGTGGGCTTTATTCCCCTCCTATGCGTGGCTTATTTTAGGCTTTTTGGTGGCCATCAGCGGAGCCGCCAGATGGCAGACATGGTTGCGCGCCATCAGCTTTGTTGGGTTACTGACATGGCTCGTCTTGCCCGTCATCATTACATTTTGTCCCGAACTAGCCACGAGGACAGATCTGCCAGAACGCAGTTTTTACGTCCTTCTCGTGGTGATCATCAGTTACGCCATCTACTATTGTGTGGTGCCTATGCTGTGGCCAGAGGCTCAGAAAAGTGGGCAGGCATCCATGAGCATGGACGTCATTGCACCCGAGAAAGGATTGACGGTGCGACAGATCTTATTGGGGCTCGATTTTGAGCCACGACGCTTCTTGTTTGGCAAGGCGGACAAAGAATTGGTGGCACATTGGGGGATGATAGGGCGAGCTATTGTGGCCTTAGCGAAGTCCCGAAAACAACGAGCGCTGACATTTGCCGTATCGTTATTCTGTTGGCCCGTGCTCATCGGATTGGTGGGATGGCTGATGGGAGGATCATTTGAACGAGACGTCGATAAAATGTGGGCCACGACCACGACGGCAGACGGGCAGGTTGTGGCTACGACATCAGCCATTCATGCGGCGGAACGCGTGTTTATGGATGATATTGAATTCCGCGGTTTGACAAGAGAAGAAGCCTTAAAATTGCTTCATATCGAGAAGATGAATCCCAAGTACAAGTTAAATGTACCCCCGAATTCATGGACGGGAGAAAGAATGCTATTGCGCATTTCAGATGGGAATCAATCAGCCATGTTGATGGTAGGAATCAATGAAGCCAACAAGATTGTTCTTTCATGGCTAGAAAGTGACGGCGGTCGCATCAATCCCTTTGCTAAAGCACTTAGGAAAGAACCAAGCAATACTTCCGCAGGTCAGTCAGAACCTAACGAGTAAAGCTCCATTCAGGGCTAGTAGAAGATAGGGGAAAGAAGATAGAGAGAGCCCTAGCGAGAGAGCGAGGGTTTATGGTTGAATTATGCTTTTCATTGAAGGGGCTTTTCATTAGATTGCGGGTATGGCTTTCGGAAAACAGAGAACAGTTGCCGGACCTGCAACGTTAGAAGGAACCTCCCTTCATACGGGTCAGGCTGTCACCTTAACATTGAAACCAGCTCCCGCCGACTTCGGAATTAAATTCCGTCGCGTTGATTTGCCCGATCAACCCTTTATCAATGCAGACGTCGAAAAGGTTCAGACTGTTGAGCGTGCGACTTCTCTGGCTGAAGGTTCTGTCAAGGTTCATACCGTGGAACACATTTTGTCCGCATTGACAGGTATGGGCATTGATAATGCCGTCATTGAAATGGATGCCAACGAGCCACCTATTGGCGATGGCTCCGCTCGTCCCTATGTCGAACTGATCAAGTCGGCAGGTATTGTGGAACAAGACGCCCCTGTTCGCGTATGGGAAGTTCGCGAACCTGTGACGGTTGAAACGAAGAATGGCTCCATTCTGACGATTCTTCCCTCCAAGAAGTATCGTGTTTCCGTGACCTGCGTTGGACCTGAAGGCCGCATCACTCAGTACTTCGATTCCGAAGTGAATCCAGAAACCTACGAAAAGGAATTTGCTCCTGCTCGTACATTTACCTTCTACGAAGACATCCAACCCCTGTTGGAAAAGGGCTTGATCAAGGGTGGTAGCTTGGAAAACGCCGTGGTGATTCGCGGTGAAGAATTGCTGAGCAAAGAACCCATGCGATTCACCAACGAGTTTGCACGACACAAGGCCATGGACCTTGTTGGGGACCTCTCCTTGGCAGGGAAGCGTATTTTGGGTCATGTGATTGCCATCAAGCCAGGACATGGACCAAACACCGAATTGGCCTTGAAGCTGAAGAAGGAATACACCCGGATGCAGCAGATGGTGCCACAGAACACGACGATTCCTCACGGGGAAACCGTATTGGATGTGAAGGAAGTGATGAAGTTGCTTCCACACCGCTACCCATTCCTGATGGTGGATCGAATCATCGGCTTCGAAGGCGAAACGATTTGCCGTGGTTTGAAGAACATCACGGTCAACGAACCATACTTCCAAGGCCACTTCCCAGGACACCCCGTTATGCCAGGGGTCTTGCAGGTTGAAGCCATGGCCCAGGTTGCATCAATTTTGATGCTCCGCATGCCAGGCAACCAAGGCAAGATCGGCTACTTCATGAGTGCCGATAAGGTCAAATTCCGCAAGCCTGTCTTCCCCGGCGATACACTTGTCATTGAAACGGAAATGGTCAAGATGCGCGGTAGTGTGGGACAAGCAGTTGGACGTTGCCTCGTCAATGGCCAAGTCGTGTCAGAAGCCGAACTGAAGTTTGGCTTGATTGATGCCTAAAGCATCTTTTCAGAGCTCTTCCTCCTTATGATGGGGGAAGAGCTCTCCTTTCTTATCTACTATCAAGGCTCATGTTTGTTGGCGAAGACCGGGAAAACCCAGACTACCTCGTCAGACAACTGATCACATGCATCGGTAACAAACGATCGTTACTGGCGTCAATTGGTCAGGCGCTTGAGCTTGCATGCGAGAGACTCGGCAAAAGCCGACTTGATCTCGCCGATTTGTTTGCAGGAAGTGGCGTTGTTTCACGCTACTTTAAGGCGTATGCGACACGGCTTGTCGCCAACGATTTGGAAGAGTATTCGCGCATTCTGGGGAAATGCTATTTGGCGAATGTTCGCGAGATCAACTTGCCCCAACTGACCCGGACGTGGGAACGTTTGCGTGAGGAGGTGGCCAACGATTCGACAGGTGGTTTTATCACAGAGATGTATGCCCCTGCCGACGATTCCGAGATCAAATTAGGCGAGCGCGTTTTCTATACGAGGCGGAATGCCTTGTTTTTAGATGCGGCGTGCCGACGCATCCAGATGGAACCCGAGTGGATGCAGCCCTTTTTGCTAGGGCCATTATTGTCGGAGGCCTCGATCCACACGAATACATCTGGCGTCTTCAAAGGGTTTTATAAAAACAAACAGGGGATTGGTCGCTTTGGTGGCACCAAAGGAGATGCCTTATCGCGCATCACGTCACCGATTTCCTGGGAACTGCCCGTGTGGTCACGATACTCCTGTCCCGTTGAGGTTTATTGCGAGGACGCCAACCGATTGGTTGAGCGCTTAGATGGGCTTGATCTCGTCTATTTAGATCCGCCCTACAATCAGCATCCCTACGGATCCAATTACTTCATGCTGAATTTGTTGGCGAATTACCAACGCCCCAGTGAAGTGAGCCCGGTTTCGGGGATCCCCAGGGATTGGAATCGCTCCGACTACAACGTTCGCAGACGAGCGAAGAGCCGATTGTTTTCACTGATCGCCAACTGTTCCGCACGCTTCATCCTGATCTCGTACAATTCAGAGGGTTTCATCTCCAAAGACGAAATGCTCGACTTCCTCAACAGCCAGGGGAAAGTTGACATTACAGAAATGTCTTATTCAACATTTAAGGGGAGTCGGAACCTGAGAGGACGCTCACTTCTGGTGAGCGAGTACCTATTTCTCCTGGATAAGGGGCAGTAAATGGGGGCAAATGCTTAGTCAGAAAAGGCTAAGATTAGCCCCAGAAAAGGAGGAAATAGAAAAAATGTGCTGGGACGTATTGACAAAACGGAGATAAAAGCTACTATTTCCACCCAGCCGCGACCCGACTGCAGAGGGCGCGAGATATTATTCATAAGCAGCCATCTTTTTTATTATGAGCAAGAGGACCTATCAACCTTCCAAGCGTTGCCGCAAGAATCAGTTCGGCTTCCGTGCCCGCATGGCCACCAAGAATGGTCGCGATATCCTTCGTCGCCGTCGCGCCAAAGGTCGCAAGCGCCTTCTTCCTAAGGGTGCTGAAATTCAGTACAAGCGCCACACAATCCAGCACGGTCGTTAATCGAACCGTGGCCTGATTATTTGGCCAACATTAACGCTTTTCACGGGCCGACCCCGCGGGGAGATGCGTTTTACTCGCCAAGCTAGTTTGAATCGAGCGCAGCAGTTCGCTCGTGTCAGGGCGAGTGGTGTATCTACCGCAGGTCGGTTTCTTGTGTTAAGTGCACTTGCGCTTGAAGACCCAACGGCTCCATCGAAATTTGGAGTGATTTGTACGAAGAAGGTGGGTCACGCCGTCATGCGCAACACTCTGAAACGGAGAGTGCGAGAGTTGGTGAGAGCGCATGCTGATGCCTACGCATCAGGATATTACATGGTTATAATTTTGAGGTGGCGCGCTGCAGAAGCGAGCTATCAAGAACTGGAGAAGGATTGGTTAAAGACTGAGAAACGGCTGAATAAGGAGCTCGCTAAACAAAAGGCAGCCTCAACAGTGACGCAATCATGAAGTCCGCACTAATTCTTTTTGTCAGATTTTACCAGCGCTACATTAGTCATGCGCTACATGCCATTGGAGGGCCGATGGCAGGATGTCGTTTTTCGCCGACATGTTCGCAATATTTTATAGAAGCTGTCCAGATCCACGGCGCATGGAGAGGAAGCCTTTTGGGATGTTATCGGATACTCCGTTGTAATCCGTGGGGAGGGAGTGGGTATGATCCCGTTCCCCCTAAAAAGAGCTCACGTCAAGGAAGCAGTCTTGAGAAGAACGAGCTAGGACGCTAAGAAAGAGCCACACATTAGAAGATTTTTAAATAGAGCATAACGTATGGATCGCAAATCATGGGTCATCGTAGCACTTTGCCTCGCATTGATTGGGGGCAATTTCTACTATTCCAATAAGAATCAGAAAGCCCTAGCTGCCCAACAGCAGCAGGTTGAAAATCTTGTACCGACAACGCCATTGAATCCATCGGGAGCACCGGCGGCAGATCTTACCGTTCCGGATCCCGAGCCAGATACCGAATATACGACATGGACGTTGACGGCAACGAAGGAAGAAGATGGCAAGCAAGTTCCTGCCGTTACTTATACGATTTCAAATCGTGGCGGTTCCATTCGCCAGGCCCAGATGGTCGGGATGCCCATCAACTCCCAGACGGTTCCAGATCACGATCTCGCCATCAACGAGAATGCCCCTTATGGGATTGGTACCTTGCTTTTTGGCATTACACCGGCGGCCGATCCCATTTATGATAAGACGGTTTACCGCAAGGTTGATTCCCTGAGTAACGATCGCAAGTTGACCTTGATTGGCAAGACCGCCACAGGGTTGGCTATTAAGAAAGAGTTTGTCTTGGATCCGATGAAGGGTTCCGATGGCAAGCCTTTGGACGGCAGCACATACATGATTCGCATGAATGTGACTGTTGAAAATGCCACAGGTCAGCCACTTCGCTTGGTGGACATGGGGGTATTTTCTGGGGCTAGTTATCCGATTGCCAAGAGTGAAACAGGCGACTATTTCACCAACTTCTTCTACATGGCCGATGGCAAGTTTGTTCAGGAATCGCCTTCTTATTTCACCGGAGGTTATTTCTCCAGTGCCAAGGCTCGTGCCGTAGAGACTCTTCAGAATCTGACCTATGCTGGTGTGATGAGCCAATACTACTCGACGATTCTGATTCCAGCCGAAGACTCGAGAGGTTCATTAGTCTATGCTCAGCCCGAGCAAATCCACTTGACCCACGAAGGAGACCAAGAGGTGAAAGGTGTGGCCTTGGCCATGGGTGCTCCTGTGTTGAACTTGAACGATAAGGAAAGCAGAACCTTATCCTACGAGATTTATGCAGGGCCTAAGGAAAACCAAGTTTTGGGCGATTTGCCTTACGATCTTGATGAAGTCATGGCCTATGGTTGGTTGACCTGCCTGAGTTCCCCCATGAACTGGTTGCTGAACTTCTGCCACAGCATCGTGGGTAACTGGGGCTTGGCCATTATCTGCATGACCCTGATCATTCGTGGCATCATTTGGCCTCTGTACAAGAAGTCGTACATGTCCATGAAGCGCATGTCACAGATGCAGCCAAAGATTCAGGAACTCCGCGAGAAGTATCCCGATGACCAGCAGACCATGAATATGGAAATGATGAAACTGTACCAAGAGTACGGCATCAATCCTGCCAGTGGTTGCTTGCCACTCCTGATTCAGTGCCCCATCTTCTTTGCCTTCTACCGAGTGCTCCAGTATTCGGCCGAGTTGCGCGACCAGCCCTTCTTCGGATGGATTACGGACTTGTCCTTGCCAGATACCGTCTACACGATTCCATTGCCATTCAGCGCATTCCCACAACTGCCCATCAATATTCTGCCATTGATTATGGCCGTGACCATGATCATTCAGATGCGCATGACACCGCAGGCAGGGGATAAAATGCAACGCCGCATTATGTCGCTGATGCCCTGGATGTTCTTCCTCTTCTGCTATAACTTCGCTTCTGCTTTGGCATTGTATTGGACGACCCAGAACTTGATCAACATGGCACAGACCTTGATCATTCGTCGCCTTCCTATGCCAGAACTGAAGAGAACGAAAAAGAAGAAGGGCGGATTCTTCGAACGCCTGGCAGAACAGCAACGGATTCTTGCTGAACAACAGGAACAGCAAAAGCGTCAAATGAGACGCGTTACTCCTAAGAACAAGTAAGCTCGTTCTCCTCTACCATTTGCAAAGCCCCCTAGTGAGACCGTTTCTCACT
>CAYNVM010000064.1:0-7549 GCA_964400645.1 uncultured Akkermansia sp.
GCTTCGGCGCCCAAACGGTCGGCCATGCGTTCTTCGGTGAATTGAGAGTCGCAGGCTCACAAGACTTCGGCGACAAGCAAGGCAAGACCACAGTCTCTCTTGCAACGGATCCAAGCTTTGGGCAAAGAGTCTACGGCGCCAAGGAAGGTTCAACCGCTCTCCAACTCAGCGGTGGCTTGAGCACCTTTGTGAGCCAGCAAGGAATCATTTATGCAAATGCAGGTGGCGAAGTGAGAAACGACGCCAATGCCGTGCATGGTTCTGTTGGCTACCGCTACTCGTTCTAAGTGGGCACTTAGTTCCCGTGCAACGCACGTTCAATATCCCACCTCTGATAGTCTCAGGGGTGGGATTTTTGATGAAAGAGTCCTGAGACCACGTTGCACGGGAACTCTTCTCTGCCCTCATAAGCCCCTGTGCAACCCCAGGAAATTGAAAAAAACTGGAAAGAATAGGGTATAGGGACTAGAGTGGGGGAGCACTATGTTTTCGGCCATTGGACAGAATTTGATGCAACGTACGGGGATCGACGACCTCATGGAGGATTTGTATAAAGCCGTACATTCCGGAAACCCCAATTTATGCCAACTTAACGGAGGGAGTCCTGCGTTCTTCCCTGAAGTGAATGCCATGTGGCATAAGAGCCTCGAGGATCTTGTGGCTCGCGGTGAATTTGACTCGGTCGTGGGGCTGTATGCGCACCCACGTGGCGACAAGCGCTTTATCGATGCCTTGGTTCGTTTTCTGAATGATCGCTACAACTGGGGGCTGACAGAACGCAATGTGGCCATCACCCAAGGGGGGCAAATGGCCTTTTTCCTGCTCTTCAACTTGTTGGGAGGTCCTTCCTCTGACGGCGAAGGGATGCGCGAGATTCTCTTCCCTCTCTGTCCTGACTACATCGGCTATCAACCCCAATCCTTGTTTGGGAATGCAATCTTCCGAGGGACTCGCCCCACGATCATGTGTGAGGGGAAACACTCCTTCAAATACGGCATCGACTTCTCACGTCTGGAAATCACCCCTCGCACGGCGGCGCTTTGTCTGTCACGTCCGACGAACCCGACGGGGAATGTGGTGACTGATGAGGAGTTGGCTCAGTTGCACGAACGTGCTCGCAAGGCCGGGATTCCGTTGATGATCGACAATGCCTACGGTCCTCCCCTGCCCAACATCTGCTTTACCAAAGCCACGCCTATCTGGGACGAGAACGTCGTCCTGAGCATGAGCTTATCTAAGATTGGTCTTCCTGGAACGCGCACGGGGATCGTCATTGCTAAGGAAGAAATCATTGACGCTCTGGTCCGCACCGTGACGACCTCTGCTCTCTGTCCAAATAACTTTGGGCAGAAACTGATCACGCCTTACATTGAGGATGGATCGATCGAAACTGTCTGCCGTGAGTTGATCACGCCGTACTATAAGAGTCGCGCTCAACTGGCCACGGATATTCTGCACGAAGTCATGCCCGACGAGCTTCCGTGGCGTGTTCACCGTAGCGAAGGGGCAATGTTCCTTTGGCTGTGGATGGAAGGTCTGCCCATCACGGCTCAGGAACTGTACGAACGCTGTCGCGAACGTGGATGTTTCATCAATCCTGGCCACCATTTCTTCTTTGCACTGGATCAGGACGAATATAACAGTTGGCGTCACACGCAAGAATGCGTGCGCCTCAGCTTCACCCAACCGGACGACATTTTGCGCCGTGGGCTCAGCATCCTTGCCGAGGAAGTTGTCAAAGCCTATCGCGAAGCAGGTATCACCTTCTAAATTCTCGAATCATGAACAGTATGACCGGCTTCGGCCGCGCTATCTCACCTTTGGCTCATTCTAACGTCAAAGTAGAACTCTCTGGGGTTAATCGCAAGCAGTTGGAATTGGCTATCAGCCTTCCGCAACTGTACTCCGAATGGGATCAGCTGATCCGTCCCATCCTCCGCGATGCGGTTTCACGTGGCCGAGTTTCTATCTCTATCAGCTTTGAGTCCAATGACTCGGGCGAAACAACGCTGACGTTGGACGAGAATAAGCTGAACGCCTGTCAAAAGCTCTTGGGACGTGTCGAAGAGTTGACGCAAACTGCCCCTGCCCTCACCACGGCAGATCTGCTCCGCTTGGGCATTCTGACGGAATCGGCCAACGTGCAGGAGACGCCTGAAGAAGCATGGCCCATCGTTGAAGCCACCCTCAAGCAAGCTCTTGCCGATTTCCTGGCCATGCGTGCGACGGAAGGGGAAAACCTGAAGGGCGATCTGTTGGCGAAGCTCTCTTTGTTGGAAGAACACCGCGAACGCATCATGGAGTTGGCTCCCGCTGTGCCTGAACGCCTCCGCGAAGCCATGATGAAGCGCTTGGAAGATGCGGGCTTACCTGTGGACTTGGGCGATGACCGCCTCATTCGCGAAATTGCCATCTTTGCCGATAAGTGCGACGTGACGGAAGAAACCACTCGCTTGGCCTCTCACTTTGCGCAGTTCCGCTCGCTCTGTGACGGGGATGTCCCAGCAGGGCGCTCCCTCGATTTCCTTTGCCAAGAAATCTTCCGCGAATTCAACACCATCGGATCTAAGGCTAATGATGCCACCTTGGCTCACCTTGTCGTTTCTGCTAAAACCGAGCTAGAAAAGATCCGCGAACAAGTTCAAAACATCGAATAAGCCCTCCTATGAGCAATCACCTTGGTTCCCTTCTCGTCGTCTCTGGTCCCTCTGGCTCTGGCAAAACAACGCTTTGTCGCCGTGCCACGGATGCGGGCATGTGCCGTTACTCTATTTCATGCACGACTCGCCAACCCCGTCCTGGCGAACGCAATGGTTTCGATTACCATTTCTTGGATCGCACCGACTTTGACGATCGTGTGGCCAAAGGTGAATTCTTGGAACACGCTGAAGTTCACGGCAATTGTTATGGGACCTTGAAGGCTGATATTGTCAGTCTGCTCAAGCAAGGCATTAACGTGGTCATGGATATTGACGTGCAGGGAGCAGCTCTCGTCAGAGCTTGTGATGATCCAACGATTCGCCAAGCGTACGCCGATCTCTACATCCACGTGCCTCAAGACGAACTCAAGAATCGCCTCTGTGGTCGCGCAACGGATTCTGACGAAACCATCGCCTTGCGTCTGCACAATGCCGCCACGGAAGACAGCCGCATGGGTGAGTACCAGTACGTATTGAATTCGGCAGATCGCGAAGCGGACTACGCTCAATTTACGTCCCTTCTCAACGCTCTGGCTCTCCGCACTTCTCTCCTCGGCTAAAAGAAGAAACGAGCAAGGCAAAAAAGAACTGAATAAGCACTTTCCCTAAGCCTGGTTGGGGTTATAGGTGAACCCTCAGCTGAGAGCTCACCTTACGGGAAAGATTGTCTTGCTAACAGGCACTTCGGCGACTAAACTGTTTCGGCTCAAAAACTGATGAAGGCAATTCTCGCACTTGAAGACGGCACGATCTTTGAAGGTATTGCATTCGGGGCAACCGGCACCACAACCGGGGAATCCTGTTTCAATACGTCAATGACTGGGTATCAGGAAATTATTAGCGATCCTTCCTACCGTGGACAGATCGTTGCCATGACTTGTCCTATGATTGGCAACTATGGCGTGAATGAGGAAGACAACGAATCGTCTGGTCCTCAGGTTCGCGGTTTTGTCATTGAGGAACTTGCCCGTGTTGCTTCTAACTGGCGTGCCACCGAAACTCTTGATGCTTGGCTTGCCCGTCACGGCGTCATTGGCATCCAAGGGGTTGATACTCGTAAGTTGACGAAACACCTTCGTTCTGTGGGTGCCATGCGTGCTTGCATCACCACTGATCTTTCTGCCCAAGAAGCCGTTCAAGTGGCTCGCGACAGTGCTCCTATGGAAGGAAGCGACTTTGTCTGCGAAGTCTCCACGCCCTTTACCTATCACTGGGAAGACGAATCTCGTCAATGGGTTCTTCCCAATGTCTGCTCTGGCCAAACGGGCACTTACGAAGAGCTTCCTCCCGTCCGCTATAGCATTGTTGCCTATGACTTTGGTATCAAGCGCAACATTCTGCGTAGCCTCCGCCGTGCGGGTTTTGATGTCACTGTCGTCAACTCTCGCACCAAGGCTGAAGACATCTTGGCCATGGGTAAAGATGGGATCTTCCTTTCCAATGGTCCTGGCGACCCCGCTGCTTTGGATTACATCCATGCCGAAGTCCGCAAGTTGTTGGGCAAGCTCCCCATCTTCGGCATCTGCTTGGGTCACCAAATCCTGGGTCACGCCTTTGGTGCTAAGACCTATAAGCTGAAGTTTGGTCACCGTGGTGGCAACCAACCTGTGAAGGATCTTCGCACGGGTAAGGTGACGATTACATCTCAGAACCACGGATTCGCCATTGATCCCGATACCCTGCCTGAGGACGTTGAAGTCACCCATATTAACCTCAACGATGGCACGATCGAAGGGATTCGCCATAAGAAGATGCCTGTTTTCTGCGTCCAGTATCACCCAGAAGCAGCTCCTGGCCCACACGACGCCACCTACTTCTTTGACGAATTTGCCGCCGAAATCGAAGCATTCCGCAAATCGCACTAATCCTTTTTCATTCCATTTTCTTAACCAACATCTCAGCAATCCTGCATCATGAATACCATCATTATCGGCTCCCAATGGGGCGACGAAGGTAAAGGTAAGCTCATTGACTTCTTGACTGAAGACGCTGACGTCGTCGCTCGCGGTCAAGGTGGCAACAACGCTGGTCACACCGTCATTGCCAATGGCAAGAAGTACATCTTGCACCTCGTTCCCTCTGGCATTCTCTGGCCCGGAAAACTTTGCGTTATCGGTAACGGCGTTGTCCTTGACCCCATCGGACTTGTCGAAGAAATGGCCGCTCTCCGTGAGCAGGGTGTTGAAATCACTCCTCAAAACCTTCTTCTCTCTGACCGCGCTCACCTCGTTCTTCCTTTCCACAAGGAAATGGATGCCGCTTCTGAATCGTCCCTCGGCAAGAAGGCTATCGGTACCACCAAGCGTGGCATTGGCCCAACATACGCTGATAAGGCTCGCCGCATTGGTGTCCGCGTCGCTGACATGCGTTGCCCTAAGGTCTTTGAAGAAGTTCTTCGTAGCCGCATTCAGCGCGCTAACATCGAACTCAAGAACATGGGTGCCGAACCTTTGGATGAAGACAAGCAAGTTGCCGAATTGGAAGCAGCTGCTAAGGTTCTCCGTCCACACATCGCCAATACCATCCCGATCATGAGCGAAGCTGTGAAGACGGGTAAGAGCATCCTCTTTGAAGGTGCTCAAGGGGCTTTCCTCGATGTTGACTTTGGTACCTATCCATTCGTTACCTCTTCTAATACGTCTTCTGCTGGTGCTTGCACGGGTACGGGCGTTCCTCCTCACAAGATCGACCGCATCATCGGTGTTTGCAAGGCTTACACCACTCGCGTCGGTTCTGGCCCATTCGTAACGGAAGATGCTGAAATTGCTGATTACCTCCACGGCCTCGGTCGTGAATTCGGTGCAACAACGGGACGTCCTCGTCGCTGTGGTTGGACTGATGGTATCCTCCTTCGCTTCTCTGCCATGTTCAATGGCTTTGACGAAATGGCCATGACCAACCTTGATGGCTATGATCAATGCGATCGCATCAAGATTTGCGTTGGCTACGATCTCGATGGCGAAATCTTGGAATACCCACCGGCACGTGCTGAAGAATGGGAACGTTGCAAGCCTGTCTACGAAGAAGTTCCAGGTTGGAAGCAGGACATCTCTTCTTGCCGCTCATGGGCTGAAATCCCTGAAAACGCTAAGAAGTTTGTTGCTCGCGTCTCTGAACTCATTGGTTGCCCCATCACCACTGTAGGTGTAGGACCTGACCGCGAACAGACCATCACAGTAGAAGCCTAAGCTTCTTCTCACATCATTTCCTCTACAGCCGATCCCGTTTGTGGATCGGCTGTTTTATTATTTCAGTCCACAGTCCCCCAGACGGACAAACAAAATTAAGTTCAGATCTTACCAGATTACTCCACCACTCTGGTCGTTTTGTTCGATTTAATTTCACTATGCATTCATAAAGATAGCAACGCCCTCTTAGCCACCAACTAGCAAAGTGATCAGTTTCATATCTTTTGTGAACTAAGCCAGAATCATGATTGTCCAATCCCGCGGATTTCTTGGGCTCGCAAGCTTATTATTAAACAAATGTGTCATAAATCGGCAAGAGCCCCAATTTAGCTGAAAGATCAAACTAATGTGACATGATGACAAAATAATTTATGACTTAAGAGGATTTTCTACTTCTTTTTCTTTGCTTTTGAATTTGATTCGCATTGAAAAAATGATTGACCTCTCTGCATATGAGTTCTATAGCAAAAGCCTAACAATAAATCGGAGGTTAATCTACTGCCGTGGAGGATGATATCATTTGTACTGAAAAGATTATAGCTGACCGCAAGACATTCTTCTTGGATCTCAAGCAGAACTCAAGAGGTCAGGTCGTTCGCATTACAGAAAAAGTCAGCTCTAATCGCGACCGGATCATGGTTCCAGCCGAGATTCTTGATGACTTTATTGCTGCCCTTCAGGACATTCGTTCTAGGACTAACATTCCTGCTTATGCTCAAGCAGCAGACGACGAAGACTAACTTTTAGGGATTTGGGGATATTTCCCCTGTAATGTCATAGTTTGAGGCATCCGATGAACTCGGATGCCTTTTTTTGTGGCTTTTCCTTGATGCTTAACTCGGTTGGTCTAGTCTTGAGTGTAACCCCATTCATCCATGAGTAGCTCATCCATGCTCCTTCCTAGCATTGTTCTAGGAATGTGTCTATTCATCCCTAGCTATGCTGAAAGCGTCGATTCTGTGACCTATTCCTCAGCGTTAGAAAGGCAAGCTGAACTCGGCAATGCGCAAGCTCAGTACGCTGTGGGATGTTGTTACTTGGAAGGTCGTGGTGTCTCTGTTGACTCAAAGAAGGCTCTTTCGTGGATTCATCAAGCGGCTGAACACGGCTATGCCCCTGCCCAACGTGATATGGGGACAGCCTATCTGACGGGCGATGGGGTTCCTCCGTCGCCAGAACTTGCCGTAAAATGGTTCCAGAAGGCCTCTGAACAAGGGGATGCTTTTGCCACCTATAACTTGGGGACTTGCTATCTTCTAGGCAGTGGAGTTCCTGCTGACAAAACCAAAGCCCTCGCGCTTATCCAAAAGGCGGCTGACCAAGGAGACTCGCTTGCCCAGTTCTTCATTGGTGAAAGTTACCTGAAGGGGATAGATCTTCCCCAAGATGTGAACAAGGGAATCGACTGGCTAGAAAAATCGGCCTCTCAGAAGGATAACTGCGCGCAGGAGCTGTTGGCAACTTGCTACCTCGACGGGACGGGCGTTCCTAAGGATGTAAACAAGGCAAAACAATTGCTAAAACAAGCTGCCGATCAAGGTAACGAAACGGCGGAGGAACTCCTCTCAGTCCTCACGGCTTCTAAGGATTCGCTAACGGGAACGCTCCTTGAGATCCTGAAAGCTCCTTCTCCGGACAACGAAAATCCTAAACAGTAGGGTT
>CAYNVM010000065.1:0-7347 GCA_964400645.1 uncultured Akkermansia sp.
CCGAATTCAGAATAGAAATGGGGCGGGCTGCAGTTAATGACCGAGCAATAGTAAGGCAAGAGAGGCTTCGGTTCAGGGAGAGTGACGGCAATGACATCATCGCCATAGAGCGTGATGTGAGAGACCTCCTCCTTGAAGACGTTCTCATACATGACGGCCTTGGTGTATTCCGAAGTGCGGATGTACATATCCACCAGGAAGTCGATGGCTCTCACCTTGGTGCCATCGGAGTACGTGGCATCGGGGTCGATGTGGAAGAAAACGGTTCTTTGGTCAGGGGCTTCCGACCAGCGGTCAGCTAGGCAAGGGATGAGTTTGCCCGTCACAGGGTGCATATTGAGCAAGCCCATAGAGATTTCATCATAGAGCTTGGCACGGAAACCGCTGTTACTGTTGGGGCCGACGGGGCGGAAAGTGTCCGGGAAAGAGCCAGGAACCCAGAGGCGAACCGTGCCACCCTTTTTGGCGCGAGGGTCACCGATTTCAGGTTCGTCCATTCCATCCTGCCAGGTCAGGTTGGTAGGGATTTCCTCCTTCGTTTTGAGCTGGATGTAATCGCCTTCAGCGAGACGAGTTTTCAGGATTTCAAGGCGTTCCGAGTCGTTAACGAGCTTCGATTGGAGGCTGTCACGTTCCTTTTGGTCCTGAGAGGAGAAATACTTTTTGCGGAGGGCATTGACTTCTTCCTGCTTAGTGCTGACTTCATTTTCTAGCCAGGTTTGAGTCTTTTTATTCCAGCGTTGGATAAAGGTATCAAAGCCAGGAGGCATCGTGCCTTCAGGGGCGGTCGAGTGCCAGCCCACGCTTTGAGAACGCGACGAGTCATTGCAAGAGAGGAGTCCCAAGGAGACGACACTCAGGCAAAGGAAAAGACGCATCCGGAAGAAGAATGATTCCATGTGAACGAAGATTATTTGTAAGTTGTGAATTTTTTCGGGTCAAAAGCTTCGCGAACTGCTTCACCGATGAAGGTGACGAGCAAGAGAATGACAACCAGAGCGGTGAAAGCCGCCGTCACCACCCAAGGAGCGGAGAGGTTAGAGAGACCGTCATTGAGTAAGCGGCCCCAGCTGGCGTAATTGTCTGGCAAGCCAAAGCCCAAGTAGTCGAGCGAGGCGAGAGCCAGGATTAACGCCGAGACGCTGAAGGGGACGAGCGTCACCAGAATAGCGACCAGGTTCGGGAGGATGTGGATGAAGAGAATACGGCTTGTCGAGGCCCCGAGGACGCGAGCGGCGGAGACGTAGTCGCGGGACTTTTCCTTCATCGTGGAAGTTCTCAGTTGGTAAGTCATGCCCATCCAACCGAACATGATGAGGAGGCCCACAATGAGGAA
The DNA here is from genome assembly GCA_964400645.1 of uncultured Akkermansia sp. Classification (GTDB taxonomy): domain Bacteria; phylum Verrucomicrobiota; class Verrucomicrobiia; order Verrucomicrobiales; family Akkermansiaceae; genus Akkermansia. Next base: position 1,337 of record CAYNVM010000065.1, read on the forward strand.
CATCCCCTTCATGTTGAGCGGCACCATGTCCGAGATGATCATGATGATGAAGAGGAAAGGCACCTGGCTGAAGATTTCGATCAGACGTTGGACAGTGATATCAAACTTGCCGCCGAAATAGCCCATGAGCATCCCGAACGAGATCCCGATCAAATAGACGAGAGGGAGATAGAAGATGGCCGCTTTGATATTCACCTGGAGGCCGCCGTAGAGGTAAGCGAGAATGTCCGCGCCCTGAGTGTTTGTGCCGAGCAAGTGGCCACTTCTGAGCGGAGGCGCTGGGTTATAGTGGATCATGTACAGCTCCTCATGATCGCTGCCCTTCAGGAAATCCTCCTTAGAGCCAGAGCCCATGTACTGGTCGCTGACCAGAGTGCCATCCTTGTACATGGCGGTGTAGACCTCCGTTCTGTCACGGAGCCAGCCCGAGGCACGGTCCGTGGGTTTCCCGTGTCTGAAACGGTAGCGGATGTGGGGCAAGGCTTCGGCGCCTTCGTACATTCGGGAGGCATTCCCGGAGAAGGGTTCAGAGTAGCCCGACTGGTAAACGAGGCCATCCTCACGGACTTCAAGCTTTTCGAGAGACGTGCTGAAGGAGTCGCCCGTGGGATCGTAAGGGATGGGAGGCATCACGACAAAGCTGGCTTTGCCGGGCTGACCGGATTCGCTCTTGATGAGACGGTAATCGGCTTCCGCCTCAGCGGCATTGCCCGTCAGACCAAAGGTCGAGCCAGGGTAAGGAGAGCGGACGAGAGCCGGGAAATAGGGATGGCCGTCATAGACCAGGAACAAGGCACGCTTACCGACGAGACATTGGTCAAGCGAGGCGAGCAGAACGAGGCCGACGAGGATGATGAGCGAGATATAGCCACGGCGGATCGACTTAAAGCGAGCGAGGCGGCGGGCCATGATAGGGGTCGGGTGGAAGCGCGTGATGGGCTGCAAGAAGAGCCACCAACTGATGCCGAGCAAGAGAAGGACACAGGCCCAGCCAAACCAGAGGAATTTGCCCTGGTAGAGGAAAGCGCTCGATTGGTCAGGATCCCCAATTGTCCACTGGAGCAAGCTCATTTCCCGCGACACGGTGAAGGGCCAGCTGAGCGTAGGAATGAGGAGCCCGAACATCTCGCCGAGAGCCGAGATGAGGGCAATGATTAACAGCGCATATGCAAGCTTTCGTACCATGGTCTTATTCGAATTTAACGCGGGGATCGACAAAGGCGACGATGATGTCAGAGAGCAGATTGCCCAGCACCATCAGGAAAGAAGTCAGGAGGAGAGTTCCCATGATGAGGGAATAGTCCTTATCCATGAGCGCTTGGTAACTGAGCATACCGAAGCCCTGGATATCGAAAACACGTTCAACAAGCATAGAACCGGCCACGATGACGCTGACGAGACCGCCGAGAGTTGTTGCGATGGGGATGAAAGAGTTGCGGAAGGCGTGCTTGTACACAGCGCTCTTGAAGCTGACGCCCTTAGCCATAGCCGTGCGGATGTAGTCAGCGGAGAGGTTATCCATGAGGTTATTTTTCATCATCATGGTGGTGACCGCAAAAGAGCCGATGATGTAGCAGAGCAGAGGGAGAACCGTGTGGTGAGCCAGATCCTTAAACTGATCCCAGAGACCGAGATCATTGAAATCGGGCGAGGTTAAGCCACAGAGAGGGAACCATTCCATTCTGGCGCCCAGATAGGTCAGCAAGACAGCACCCAAGGCGAAGCCAGGGACGGAATAGCCCAAGAAGATGAGGACAGACGACACGTTATCGGCCCAAGACTTGTGGTGGATGGCCTTAAAAATACCCAGAGGGATACAGATAGAGTACGTGAGGATGGCGCTGAGGATGCCGAAGTAGAGCGAGATCGGGATGCGTTCCTTCATCATGTCCCAGACGGGTTCATTGTACTTGAAGGAATTGCCCAAGGTGCCTTGGAGCAGGCCAGAGAAGCTTCTGTGGTACATTTGGACGCGCCAGGCGTAACCTTGCGCCTTTTCCGCGATGACCTCAGGATTGGTTTCACGCATACGCTTAGCCCAGCGTTCAGCGCGGTGATTCGGGGATTCGATGACGATTTGCCAGCCCTCATTGACAGCCTTGCGCTTAGGGTTGCCGGCAAAGAAAGCCTCCACGACCTTATCAGAGTCAGGGGATTCGCGGATGACGACGACTTCTTCCCCGGTTTCAGGGAGGAGGACACGGGTGTGGATGCGACTGGAGCCGCTGTACGTGGCATCAGGTTGCTCGTGGCCAGGCTTATCGACGAGGCGGAATTCCTCCTTCGTGATATCGATCTTGCTCGGCAGGACGCCAAGCCACTGCATGTAAGCGACAAAGAGAGGTTCTTGGAGGCCGAACTGTTCCTCCAGCTTTTCCATGTCGGTTTCGCTGAGGTTGGTGTTGCCTTGTTGGCCGGCGGCTTTTTGGCCAGACATAGCGGCCATAGCCTGCTGTTGCATCATTTGTTCGACAGGGCCACCAGGGACAAAACGGGTGATGGAAAAGACAATAAATGTTACACCGAGCAGAGTAAGAGGCATTAAGAGCAATCGGCGTAATATATAAGTCTTCATGGGCGCGAGGGGATGTTAGCCCACCCTGACTCGTCAAGGCAAGCACTGAAAATCAAGCAAACTGTTACTGATACGGAAAGGAGGGTGTCAACCTATCAAAAATGTCCCAATTTTTGGGATATCTGGAGGTGACGAAGGGGCTGACGAGAATTGGTATTGTCAAAACGGCTTGGGTCGGGCACTCTCTTGGGCGCGCCATGGTCAACCAAGTAGTCGAACTCAGTAAAGACGTCGTCGGGGTTCAGATCCCGAGTGGAGAACAGGTTTCATTGCCTGCCGGGACACGCGTCTATATTACACAGAACTTGGGGAACTCCTACACAGTGGCGACCGATTTTGGATTGGTGAGACTGTCTGGTGAGGCGACAGAAGCCCTCGGCGTGACCGACACGCAGGAAGAAGCGGCGAGCGAAGAGGAACAGGCCCCGAAGGGAATTGAGGATCAAGTTTGGGAGACGCTCAAAAACATCTACGACCCCGAAATCCCAGTGGACATCGTCAATTTGGGGCTCATCTACGACATCGTCTTCACCCAGTTGGAAAACGACCTGTACCACGTCGCCATCAAAATGACCCTGACCGCCCCAGGCTGTGGGATGGGACCGCATTTGATGGAAGAAGCGCGCGCCCGAGTCGAGGCCTTGCCAGAGGTCGAGACGGCCGAGGTCGAGATGATATGGGATCCGCCGTGGAATCAGGACATGGTGAGCGAAGAAGGGAAAATGAAGTTGGGACTGGTGTGAGTGCCTCATTCAAATTTTCGCGGAGTCAGCTGCAAGCCCTAGGGCAGATGACATGCCTGGCCATGTTGGTGGCGCAATCGATCAAAGAGAAAGATCGAGAGAGCTACTCGGCATGGGAAGAGGTTTATTTAAAGATCATCGGCGCGGTGAAGGATGATCCGCAGTTGGCTAGTGGCATTTCTTACCAGGAAGACGACGAAATCCCCATGTTGGATAATTTATCGAGCGATCAATCCTTGATTGGGGATTGCCTGGATGAATTTAGGGACAGCGTTTTCTGGGATGAGTTAGTCGTTCGCATGGCCGATAAAGCGCTGATTGAACGCTTGGGAGAAGCCGTGTTTAACGGGATGCCCGAATCGGAGAGACGTCGGATGACGGAAAGTCTTGAGCCGGCGCTGTGGGATGAAGTCTCCCAGCACGGGATTGAGCGCTTGGAATTTGTTCTGCCACCGACGGAATTCTAAATCCGCCCACTTTTCTTTCATTATTAAACACTTGTTTAACCGTCAATTGGCGGAGAGTATTTTATCTTATACGTCTGAGATCGTGCAAAAATTTCAGATGAAGGTAGATAAAGTAGGTGAGAGGGAAGAATAAATGCGTCATGCTTCTTTTGCATTGTCAATGCAAGGTGAAGGGGATATCCCATGGAGCATGTCTTTTTTCACGATGACGGGAGCTTTTGCTCTGACCTGCACGGCGGCACTCAACTGTGTTGCGGTAGCTGGCACGGTTGATTATCCTTCCGCGCAATTTGGGCCAGAAGGGCCTGGCGTAGCGACATCTCAAGTTTCAGGAGACGAATACAGCTTGAGCAATGACGCGCTGACGATTTCATGGAAACGCGTGGGGAAACAGTTGATTCCCTTGGGCGATATCGTCAACAAAGAAGTCCAGGCGAAGAATCCAGACGCCTACAAGAGCACAGGCGTTGGGGCTCCCCTTTTCCGACTTTCCACCACAGAAGACGGCTTCAATTTAGCCTCCGACCAGTTTGAACTGGTGGGCGATCCTGCCGTAGCACCCGTGCAGGCATCTAGCCAGTCCACTCGCCTGAGTGCAAGCCTTCCGGGGCAAACGATTTCCGCCACCTTCCAGCATCAGGAAAGTGGATTGATTGTGGAATGGACGGCGGAACTGCGCGACGGGTCCTCCTACGTCAAAGAGACGTACACGATCAAGGCCACGAAGCCCATCGATCTGAAGCAGATCGAGCTGATTGACATTCCCGCCTATTACTTCCAGGTGACCGGCGAAGTTCCGGGGAGTCCCTTGGTGAGCACGACCCTGGGCGTGTTTGCAGGGATCGAATTGCCCGTGGCCCAAGCCAACGTGGTCGACGGAACGGGCGTGGTTTCCTTCAAGTGCCATTTGCCGATGAAGGCCGAGAGCACCCACAGCTTCTCCACCGTGCGAGGCGTATTCCCTGAAGACCAGTTGCGTCGCGGATTCTTGTACTATTTGGAACGGGAACGCGCCACGCCCTATCACCAATATTTGCACTACAATGGGTGGTATGATGACGGGCTGAATCCCACGGAGGAATCGCTCATCAAGACGGCCAAAGCGTACCAGAAAGAACTGGGGGATCGCGGAGTGAAGCTCGACGGCTTTGTGCTGGATGATGGATGGGACGACGTGGACGAAGCGTTGTGGCAGCCATCCACGAAGAAATTCCCGAATGGATTCAGCAAGGTTGTGGAAGCCGTGAAAGAAATCCCCTCCAGTTTTGGCATATGGATTTCGCCACTTGGGGGCTATTTTGGTCCAGAGAAGCGAGTGGAACAGGCCAAGAAGATTGGAGTGCTTCCCGAGGACGCCACGGGGTTTGATCTCTCCTATCCGGGCTATTATGAATGGTTCCGCAATCGCTGTTCAGATTTGATGCAGAAGGATAGCGTCAACTACTTCAAGTGGGACAAGGCAGGCGATGGGGTGAGTCCGCATTTCATGGCCTTGCTTTCCATTGCCAATGAATTGCGCACGATCAATCCCAAGCTGTTCCTCAATACGACCGTGGGGACATGGCCATCGCCGTTCTGGCTGAATCACATCGATTGCACGTGGCGAGATGGCACGGGAGATGTGGGTTGGACAGGCAAGGGCAATGACCGCGAACAATGGATGACCTTCCGCGATGGCTCCGCTTACAGCACAACCGTCAAGCGCGGCCCGCTGTATCCGTTAAGTTCGTTGATGCATCACGGCATGGTGCTTGGTAAGAACTTCCAGGCGGAACGCGTGACCAGAGGCGAAAAGGGAGACGCCTTCAATAAGGATTTGAAGAACGATGCCCGGATGTACTTTGCTTCAGGGACCAACTTGCAGGAGCTGTATTTGACGGCCGACCTCATGGACAAGGCGGCATGGGATCAGATCGCTGAATGTGCTCAGTGGGCGAAGAAGTGGGCTCCTGTCCTGGCTGACGTCCATTGGGTGGGTGGCGATCCTAACCAACTGCAAGCCTATGGCTATGCTGCATGGAGCCGCCAAGGTGCGACGCTTGCTCTCAGAAATCCCGATGATCAGCCACAGGAAATCGAGCTGGATCTTCAGGAGGTGTTCCAACCTGTTGGGGAGGGAGCTAAGGCCATTGCTCTGACCGCAGCGTACAAGGATCAGCGTGTCCAACAGCTCATCCTCAAGCAAGGGGAGAAGGTGAAGCTCACGCTCCAACCGTTTGAAGTCCT
>CAYNVM010000066.1:0-7141 GCA_964400645.1 uncultured Akkermansia sp.
GCCTCAGGAGCAACCCTCATCATTGGTAATTCCTCAACGCCCAATACTCTATTGACTGTAGGGGATGGTGGTCTGACCGTGAACTCAGGCGCCACGCTGACCTTCACTCTCGATGTGTCTGAACTGGATGAGCTGAAGGCTCTTTCTCCTTTGGTGACATCTAAAGGTGATATCGCTCTGAACTCTAATTCGACGCTCACCCTGGATGATCAGGACATTATCGCTACCGCTGATGATCCTGAACTCAAGGTTGAGTTGATGAGATCAACCGACGGCGACGCCACTCTGGGAAGCGTCACGTTGAATGCAACCTTCCTCTCCTCGGCTTACCAAGACCTTGCCCTCCTCAAAGAAGGCACGTCGATTTGGCTGACAGGTGTCGCTCGCAAGGACAACGTCTTTGCACCATCTGCCACAACGCCCAACTCCCAAGCTGGTTCCGAACTCCTCTGGGGAGCTCGCACCAAGTTGGGCTCAGGAGCCTCTCCGCTCAAATCGCTCTATCGTGCTGTCCTGGAAATGCAGAACAACAAGGATAACGCTTCGGCCACGAGAACTCTGGCTGCCGCCGCTGGTTCAACCGTCAACTCCTTGGGGACGGCACAACGCGATGCTCTCCGCACGCAACTCGGTTGGGTTCGCAACCGCACCACGCTCATGGGCCTTCCTCAGGATTACACGCACGAAGATCTCCCCTATTACCACATGTGGATCGAGGGGACTGCTTCCACATCTAAGCTGAATTCTGAAGGCGATGAAGGCGGTTACAAGCTCAACACTTGGGGCGCAACGGTGGGCTTTGATGCCGACCTCACCAGCCATTTCACCATGGGTGCCGCTCTCACCGCTCAATACGGCGATCTCACCTCTTCCGCAGCTGAATATGCTTCGGGCGATTTGGATTCCTACTACATTTCCCTCTTCGGTCGTTACCAGAATAACCGCTGGGCTCACACCGTGATCCTCACTGGCGCGAAGAACGATGCCTCGTTGAATCGTACCGTTGACTACGGTTCTGGTAGCTACACTACGAAGGGTGATACCGACGGCTCTGGCTTCGGTGCCATGTACGAACTCACCTACGACATCCCCTTGGATGAAGATAAGACGAGCATGTTCCAACCTCTCTTCAATGCCTCCATCGTCAAGACGTCGATGAAGAGCTACACGGAATCGGGAGCTGGCAATGCAGGCCTCGAGGTCGGCAATCAGGAATGGACCACGGGAACGCTTGCTGTCGGTGGTCGTTGGATGGGCTTGGTCGGCACGAACGTCTTCGGTCGCGAAGCTCTCCTCGAAGTCCGCGCTAATGTGGCTCAAGACTTCGGCGATGACCAAGGCGAAACTAAGGTCGGTTTCATCGGTAATCCAAAGTTCACCCAAACCGTCTATGGTGCTTCTGAAGGCAAGACGGCCTTCCAAGCTGGCGTCGGATTATCCCTTCCCGTCGGCCAACAAGGCACGATCTTCTGCAATGGCAATGCTGATATCCGCTCAGGAGCTCACTCCTTCAACGGCACCATCGGCTACCGCTACTCCTTCTAAGCGGAGGATCTAATGAAACTTCCCGTGGCAACTGCCACGCAAAAAAGCCCACCTCTGATCAACTCGGAGGTGGGCTTTTTAATTTACTTGGTCAGCTTCGCTCGTTTCCTTGCGATGCGGATGGAAAGAACGCCTATAACAATGAGAGCGCAGACAAGAACCGCCCAATCTCCTGCCATAGCGTAGAGGGTCAGGCTCGTGTCTGTAATGGGCAGACGCGCAAACAGCTTGTCGGCAATGAATGGCGAGCCCTTGGCATCTCTCAATTCTTTGATGATGGCTCCGTTGGGCGCAATGGCCACGGTAATCCCCGTGTTGGCCGCACGGATCATGGAGCGTCTCAACTCAATGCTTCGGAAAATGGCATTGCGAAGGTGCTGTTCATTGGCCCAGGAGTGGTTGAACCATCCGTCATTCGTCACATTGACGATGACTTGGCGCTCGGGCCGTGCAAAACGTCGAACGAGTCGACCCACGGAGTCTTCAAAACAGATCGTCGGAATGGCATCAACGGTCACCACACTTCCTGGGACAATGGGTAATCTCAAAGGTTCATAGGAGGTGCCACTCGAGAAGTTGCTTCCCATCGCCATCCCTGCGGAGAATTCAAAGGCCTTTTCCAGAATGGGGAATGTTTCTCGCAAAGGAATGTACTCGCCAAAGGGAACGAGGTGGCTCTTGGCATGGGTCAGGCGTGTGTCGAAATCGCCTGGCAAGGCCATCAAGGTGTTGTAGACGGAGGTCTTGTTATTGGCGGCATCCCAGTGGACTTCATCAGCGCCTGTCAACAGAACGAAATCGATGGGGACGTTGTTGCGGACGGCGCGCATCGGGCCATCTGCTCCAAGGAACCATTCATTGTACTGTTCTCGTCCTTGAGCTTTGAACAACTCTCCCGTCTGAGCAGAAATAATCGTCGATGTGGGCAATGAACTTTCTGGCCAAATGACCCATGTTGGCAGTTCTCCAAAGGTCGTAGCAGGATTCGCTTCGGCATCGGCAATGGACTTCAGTTGGAGCTCGTTGCAGGCTTCTTCGGTCGATTGAGCAAGTTCTGTGTAAATGCGGTCGACGTTGGCTCTGTTCCATTTGTAGTCTTGGCTCATATTGCGCTGAATCGCCAAAACAGGAAGCGTCACTTGCGACTGATTGCCCGGCGCGTAGCGGACGGCTTCAAGGTTCCCCCAAAGGAAAAGAACCACTAAGCCGAAGGTCATGACAAAGAAGTCCCAAGGCACGGAGCGACGACCTTCTCGGATCACCATAATCCCCAGTCGTCTCCCCACGCACCAGATCCAAATGTTGACGGCAGCAGGAATGAAGGAGAGTGCGGTCGTCCCTACCCACGCTGCCAACTGCGCAAAGGTTAATCCTTGGTAAAGGGCCACCCCCATGCCGTTCCATCCGAACCCTGTCATTACCCAACCGCGCAACCATTCCGTACATACCCAAAGTGAGGCTCCCACAAGAACCGCCTTAATGGTAATGCCAATGTCTTGGGTGCACCAATGGCGCCAGTGGGCTTTGTTCTCTTCGCGATCCGCCGTGGGTTCTGGTTCTCGTTTGAATCGGGGGCGCAAGACGGTTCCTAACAGCGCGGCCCACAATGCTGGATAGAGGGCCAAATACATGGTCAGGGGAATGAACCCCAAGGTGCTCACTTCGTTGATCCACCAGAACGAACTCCCGAAGAAGGCCACGCCAGCAACCCAACCGTAAAGACCACAAATCAGAGCTCCTTTCCACCCCGTGCGAGGGGCGCCTGACCACAACGGTATGAGCAAGGGAACTAAGGCTACCCAAATGGCGATGCCTTTATCGTACGGAGGAAATGAGGCAAAGAGAAGAGCCCCGCTACACAGGGCAAAAATCAGACCAATAATCCACGGGAAAGGACGGCGGGCTTCAGGCGTGGGTGATTGTGGTAAGGACATAGGAGAATCTAGTAGGAAAACGGTTCAAGGAAGAGGATCATCCCCGCAATTGTGGGCTTATTCTTTCACACGCACCCTCCTCTGCAATAAAAAAAGATTGCCAAACCTTGTCAAATCTGAGTTTAGTAGATCAGTTCACCTATCAATCAAAACCATGGCTGACAAAGACGATAAAAACGAAGGTAACGTTCCTGGCAAGTTCTACGTAGATTCTAGCTGCATCGACTGCGATCTTTGCCGCGAAACGGCTCCTAGCAACTTTGGTCGTAATGACGACGACGGTCTTTCTATTGTCATCAAGCAACCAGAAAACGACGAAGAAGCCGCTCTCTGCGCTGAAGCAATGGAAGGTTGCCCTGTTGAAGCAATCGGTGATGACGGCGAATAACTGTCATTAACTTAACTCTCTTCAGAAGCCCGGACTGTCGTCATGACCGCCGGGCTTCTTTTTCTTCTATGAGTTCCCCTAACGACTTCTCTTCTCCTTCCTCCCGTCCGGAATTCCCTCGGAGAGAAGTTTACCGTTCTCGCGCCCAACGGGAGAAGGATCAGGCCCTGGCCGACTGGTTTGGGGTCAGCCCCCATGCGGACCGTACTCAACCGCCCATGTCTCTCGATCAGGTGCTCTCTCAACTCCTGTCGAAGATTTCGGTCAATGTGCAGCAGTATACACCGGAGGAACTCAATGCTCATTGGCGCAACGTGGCAGGCGATTTCTTGGGCAATAATGCTGAGCTTGCGGCCATCAAGAATGGTGTCGCTTACGTGAATGTTCTTCAACCAGCCATGCGCTATCACATGCTCCAGTGGAAGAATGTCCTCTTGGAGAAGCTCCAAAAAGAATTCGGGGATGGCGTAATCAAGTCCATCAGCTTCCGAATCAAGTAGCTCCCTACCCTTGCGTCTCCTCAAACTGAACCGTTCGGGGGAGTCTCTCTTTGTCTTCGGCTGACAGCACGACTTTGAGTCGCATGTTCGTCGCCATCCAGGCCGGCAATTCGGCCTTAAACGTCTTGGGTGTCTTCGCGGAAACCTTCCCAAATTCGATTGCCTCTGCCCACTGGTAATTCTCGGTCTGTCGACTTGCTGGACAGTAGTAGAGCTTCAACACGCAGTCCTGATCCATCTGCATCGTCCAAGAAACAGTCGTCTTCTCCATGAGATGAGTCGGCACTTCAACGAAGCCTGATTCGAGCTCTGTCCCCACGAGTTTCATCGTCCCCAAGGCATTAGCAGGAAGCACGACAGTAGACTCCTCTTGGCTCGACTGATGATCCGTCACGGAGAAGCGACTAGGTGCCACATGAAGCAGGCTGAACATGGGGACAAAGAATAGACAGGTCCACCCGAAGTCCATCCATCGACGAGGGGCGATTCCTACAGAACCTAAGGTCGGAGGTCGATGCGCAATCAGGGGCAATGACCATGAGGCATAGCGTTTGAGGATGGCATAAATCAGGGCAATACCTCCCACACAAAGGTAGGGAATGCTGAAGCGCAGGAGTTCGTTGTCATGGAAGCGAGGAGCCGAGAAGACGGTCCACAGCAACAAATCGTGCAGAGCAAAGATGAGGAATCCTGCCGGTGCGACGTGGCGAGCCAGGAAACCAGAAAAGCGCTTCAGATAGCGGACAAGCAAGGAGGATACAGCACCAATCACGGCAATGCCGAGGAAGGTCTGGACGTAGCCCACAGATAGAGCAGGAATCTGCAAGAGGACCAAGGCCAGTCCCACAAGCACCCAATCTCGGTTCTTCGTGGCGAGTTCTCGTTCGATGCGTGGTAAGGAGACCTGGCTCAGCAAAAGCCCTACATAAAACGGCGTCAATCCACTGAAGAATTTAACCAGATACAAACTGCTAAACAGTCGCCCACTCGTCAGATCGAGGATGAGCAAAACGGCCAGAACGATCCATTTGTAGGCTGAACAGAGACGAAAAGCAGGGACGCATAGCGTGTACAAGACGATGGAGAAGAGGAACCAAAGTGGGACGTCAGCAGGATACATGTCGCTTCCTCCCATGCCTGTGAGCGACTTGACCGTGATGTCCTGCAAGCCCCCTAGTCCCAATCCCACGGTGATCAGGTTCCACAAGATCAAGGGGATGAGGAGCCACACCACTTTATGGGTCATCTTCCTGTAGCTCAGATCAAAGCGACAGAAGTACCCGGCCAACAGAAAGAACAACCCGACGCGTCCGCCCAATGACCACGAGTACGACCATTCGGGATAGTCAGGGACATGGCGGCTCACGATCAGCAAGGCTCCCACCACACGAGCAACATCAACCAACGGAGAGCGGTATCGGGGTGTCTCTTCTGTTGGGGTTAATTTCATGCAGTCTGAATGAAAGGTGCTCGCTTCAAATTTCCGCGCCAGTATTAGGTATATCTCACCTATCGACCAGTCTGAAGTAGCTTTAATAGGCTTTTTCCAATCACTTTAGAGCGGAAAATATATTCATGTTACATTAATGTTCTGACTCGACATAGTTCATTGAGACGTATAGCTCTTTACTGCGCAACATGAGAGAGAAAATGATAGAAATCATGGACACCACCCTCCGGGATGGCGAACAAACCTCTGGAGCCTCGTTTACCCCGAGAGAAAAGCTGAGCATTGCCCGTTTCTTGCTGAAGGAACTGGGCGTCGATCGCATTGAGATTGCTTCTGCCCGTGTCTCTGAAGGTGAGCTTGATGGCGCCAAGGAAATCTCTTCGTGGGCTAGCCGTCACGATTATCTGGATCGCGTGGAGGTCTTGGGCTTCGTTGATGGCGGTATCTCTCTCAGTTGGATTCTCAAGGCGGGTTGCCGTGTGATCAATCTGTTGTCGAAGGGCTCTCTGAAGCACTGCACCTACCAACTGAAAAAGAAGCCCCAGGAACACTGGGACGATATCCGCAGGGAACTTGATATGGCGGAGCGTTTAGGGCTCAAGGCCAATATCTATCTGGAGGACTGGTCGAATGGGATGAAGTCGTCTCAAGACTATGTTCTGGAAATGATCAGCAAGCTCCAAGATTGCCCGATCCAACGCTTCATGTTGCCTGACACTTTGGGAATCCTCAATCCGTGGAATACGGCGGAATACTGCAAAATCATCCTGGATACTTTCCCGAATCTCCGCTTCGATTTCCACCCTCACAATGACTATGACTTGGCTGTGGCCAATGCGGCTTCTGCCATCCGTGCGGGGATTCAAGGCTTGCACACAACGGTCAATGGCTTGGGCGAACGTGCAGGTAATGCTCCTCTCTCAAGTATCCTGGCGGTCTTGCATGACCAACTGGGAATTGAGTGCCACGCCAACGAAAGCAAGATCAACCAGATCAGCCGCATCGTCGAAAGCTGCTCGGGGATCCGCATCCCTTCGAACAAGCCTATCATCGGCGATAATGTCTTCACTCAGTGCGCTGGCATTCATGCGGATGGCGATTCTAAAAACAATCTCTATTTCAACGACCTGCTCCCTGAACGTTTTGGCCGTACCCGTGAATACGCCTTAGGGAAACTCTCGGGAAAAGCGAACATCCGCAAGAACCTCGAGGCCTTGTCTATCCATCTCGATGATGTGTCGATGAAGTTGGTCACGGATCGCATCATTGAATTGGGCGATAAGAAGGAAGTGGTGACGACGGATGACCTGCCTTACATCATTGC